>CAMHBE010000018.1 GCA_946183095.1 uncultured Clostridia bacterium
GCCACCGGTGCAGTCTCACACCGCAGTATCCGCGTTCCGAGAGTTGCGGCGACGATACCGCTCTTTTGCGCGAGTTCAGCCTCCCACGGCTCAAATCCGCCCTCCGAGCCTATGAAAACATCTATCTTTCCGGCGTCCGCAATGCCGGGGATATCGTTCAGCCTGACCCCGCCGCATTCATAGAAGAAAATGCCTGCGGAACCGCACTCCGACGGGTATTGCACCGCCTTCTCGAAAGTGAGCATCTCCCCGACCTCGGGTATGCGTCCACGCCCGCACTGCTTTGCGGCTTCTTCGGCTATGCGCTGCCAGCGTTCGCGTTTTTTTGCCGCGCTCTTTTCATCTGGACGCGAAACGCAGCGCTTCGAGATCACGGGAATGACTTCCGACGCGCCGAGTTCAACGGCTTTCTGCACGATGAAGTCCATTTTGTCGGATTTAGGCATACACTGGAACAAACGCAGATACACGCCGGGTTCGCCCTCCGACGGCTTTCTTTCGAGTATCTCCATTTCAACGGCATTGTCGCAGGCGTTCGTTATCCTGCACAGAAGGTCATTGCCCGCGCAGTCGCACACCACGGCGATGTCGCCCGCTCTCATGCGCAGGACACGGGAAATGTGCGCCGCGTCACTGCCGGTTATCACAACGCTCTCGCCGATGTTCCTGCAAAAAAAACGGGGGTAGCGCCAGCTCTCGACTTTTTCGGAAGTCACCGTCTTTTCAAAACTTTCGTTCACTTTCAATCTGCGCACAGTCCTTTCCGGCCGCTCGGTCTAAAATTATAGCCGCAGCGATGAACTGCGGCTATATGTATCAATACTTGTTGTCGGGAACGTCCACAAATTCCGCTGTTGAATAGCTTGCGGCAGATGAACCGCCCGAATATGTTGTTTTGCGTGCGGGAGCCGGAGCAGCGGAAACGGGCTTGGGAGCCGGCTTAGGTGCGGGAGTGTAGGGCTTCTCGGCAGGTTTCGGCGCCGGGGTGTATGTTGATTTTGCAGCCGGTCTCGGAGCAGGAGCGGGAGAGGATTTCGGCGCGGGGGAAGATTTAGGTGCGGGGGAAAATTTAGGTGCAGGAGAAGATTTGGGCGCGGGTGCCGGTGCAGGTGCAGGCGCGGATTCAGGCTTAGGTGCGGAAGCGTATGACTTCGGCACGGACTGTTTGCCCCTTGCACTGCCGGAATCCGGAAGTCTGATATCCCCGAACTTGAATCTGCCGACGATCTCACGAAGGTCGCCGGAACGCCCGGTAAGCTCTGCGGCGGATGCGGCGCACTCGTCAGCCGTTGCGGAAGTGCTCTGGATAACGCCGCTGATGCGGTCAACACCGATGTTTATCTGGGTGATAGCTTCGGACTGGCTCTCGCAGTCTTCGGTTATCGTTACGAGACCCTTGCCGATCTCGGCAGCCTTTTCGGCTATCAGCGAGAAGTAGCTTGCAGTCTCACGGGTCTTTTCAACGCCTTCCTTAACGCTCTCCACACAGCTCTGGATGACTGTGCTGGTGGAGTGGGAAGCGTCCTGCGACTTGACAGCGAGGTTCTTGACTTCGGATGCAACGACCGCGAAGCCCTTGCCCGCTTCACCGGCTCTTGCGGCTTCTACAGACGCGTTGAGCGCGAGGATATTGGTCTGGAACGCGATATCTTCTATGACCTTGTTGAGTTTGGATATCTCGTTTGTGGAATTGCTGATGTCGTCCATTGCCTTGAGAAGTTCGTTCATCTTCTCCGTTCCCTCGGTAACGGCAGTGCTTGCAGCATCAGCGTTGCGCTGAGCTTCACGGGCATTCTCGGCATTCTTTATAACTGCCTGTCTGATCTCGTTCACGGAGCTGGACAGCGTATCGACGGTCCCCGCCTGTGAGCTGACGCCCTGCGAGAGGG
This sequence comes from uncultured Clostridia bacterium, assembly GCA_946183095.1. Classification (GTDB taxonomy): domain Bacteria; phylum Bacillota; class Clostridia; order Oscillospirales; family Ruminococcaceae; genus Ruminiclostridium_E. The sequence continues at coordinate 1,890 of CAMHBE010000018.1, forward strand.
TCTGCGACGCTGTGGAAACACGCTGACCGTCGAGATCGACCTTCTCCGCGCCGGCTGAAATGTCGCTGAACGCCTTTGCCATGTTGTAGTAAAGGGTCTTTATGCCGTTCGTCAGCGGATCATCCGGGAGTCTGGAGACATCCTTTGTGAAATCGCCGTTCGAGATGTCTCTTATCATGTCGGTAACGAACTTGTTGAGCTGCGCGGTCATGTTGAGAGAATCCGCAACATTATCAATGGTATATCCGGTATTTACCTTGAGCGTGGAATTGTAATCACCGGCTTTGAGCTTATCGGAAAAGTCATTTATCTGCTTCATCGGGTCTGTGATGCTGCTTCTATAGCGGCCCATAACAAAGACAGCGCCGCCTATGGAGAAGATGATGCCGACAATACCTGCGATCATCGCAAGCATGGGTATGCCCGCTATGCCGCCTATCATTGCAACGATGAACAGAACGGCACTTACGCCGCCGACAAGCAGAGTATTTGTCTTGATAAGACTGTCCAACGATTTTTTCATTTATTTCGACCTCCGGGAATATAATTCACATTAGCAACATAATTTTATCACAAAAACGCGGTTTTGTCTATAGTTTTAGGAAACTTTTTGGGAAAAACACTAAAAATCGCCGTTTTTTCTCAAACCACGACCGGAAACGAGAAATATTAACTTCATCGGTGCAATTTTAAACGCGAAATTGGTCATTTTTCACATCATCGGAAAATGTGAACGCGTAAACAACGGCATCATCATCGCCGTAATAGTTCTTTCTGACAGCGATCCTCATAAATCCGCACCTTTCGTAAAGCCTTACGGCAGACAGATTTTTTGACCTCACTTCGAGGAATACCTTCACAGCGCCTTTTTTCCCGCACTCGTCAAGGAAATGCCGCAGGAGACGTTCCCCCGCACCGGAACGGCGCTTTTCGGGCAATACCGCTATCCGGTGCAGTTCCGCCTCATCGAAGGATATCCGTCCTATCGCGTAGCCGATACCTTCCTCCGTGCAGCATACACCGCAGCCGCTTTCCAGTTCGGCGCGTATATCATCGGCAGTCCAGCCGTTTGAAAAGCAGACGGCTTCTGACCTTGCAATAAATTCAACAACATCCATTTTTATGCCCTAACAAATATGATCCCGCTGCATCACCCGTGAGAATGTCTGCGGCACAGAAAAGAAGCGTCCGGCAGCTCACCGCCGTCAATGGGCTTCGTACCACGTTTTGCCGATCTTCGCATCGACCGTGAGCGGCACACGAAGGTATGCGGCGTGCTCCATTTCCTCGGCTATTATCTGCGCGACCCGTTCGGCGCAATTCTCGTTAGCTTCCGCTATAAGCTCGTCATGTACCTGCAATATCAGCTTAGCATCGAGGTTTTCCTCGCTGAGCCGCTTGTACACGCGTATCATGGCTATCTTTATTATATCGGCGGCAGTTCCCTGCACCGGCGTGTTCATCGCCATGCGCTTTCCGAGAGCCTGAACGTTCTTGTTGGACGCGGAAAGTTCCGGGATATAGCGCCTGCGCCCGTACATCGTGGTGACGTAGCCGTTCTTCTTCCCCTCTTCGACCGTGCGCTTCATGTAAGCATCGACCCCGCTGTATTTCGCAAGATATGACTTTATATACTCGTCAGCCTGCGCTACAGATACGTTTATATCCTTCGACAGCGAAAACGCGCCTATACCATATACTATGCCGAAATTGACCGCTTTCGCGCTTCGGCGCATCTCCGGCGTCACCCACTCTATAGGCTGGTCAAATACCTGCGACGCGGTGACGGTGTGGATGTCCTCGCCGCTGCGGAATGCTTCTATCATCGACTTGTCGTCCGACAGATGCGCGAGGATACGCAGTTCTATCTGCGAGTAGTCGGCATCCACCAGCACATACCCGTCTTTCGCCGTGAAGAAACGCCTGAACTCCCGTCCCAGTTCGGTGCGCACAGGGATGTTCTGGATATTCGGCTCGGCGGAGGATATGCGCCCTGTGCGTGTTTCCGTCTGCTTGAACGTCGTGTGTATGCGCCCGTCACCGGCTATCTCTTTCAGCAGCCCCTGCGCGTAGGTGGAATCGAGCTTCGTGACGGCACGGTACCGCATGATGAGCTCGATTATAGGATCCTTGCCGATAAGCGATTCCAGCACTTCCGCATTGGTGGAATACCCGGTCTTGGTCTTTTTCCCGTGCGGCAGACCCAGTTTCTCGAAAAGTATGCCGCCCAGCTGCTTCGGTGATGCGATGTTGAACGGTTCGCCCGCACAGACGTATATCTGCTGTTCGAGTTCGGACGCTTCATCAGCGAGACGTTTCCCGAAATCCACCAGCGCTTCGCGGTCTATGGCTATGCCCTCTTTTTCCATCGCAACAAGGACGTGCGCAAGCGGTATCTCGATGTCACGAAGGACATTCATCATATCCTGCTCCGCAAGCCGCGCATTCAGCGCACAGTTCAGACGATGCACAGTCTCGGCTCCGCCCTCTCCGAACGGTACACTGTACTCCGCACACAGCCGTTCGAGCGAATACTCCGATGCGCCGACGTTCAGCAGATACGCAGCGAGCGTTGAGTCGAACGTTACCCCGCGTATATCGCAGTCCAGCGCCGTCATCATACCTTTCAGGTCAAATGTGCGCTTTTCCCTGCCGTCTGCAAGCTCACCCGCGGCTGCCTCGCCCGCCCGCCCTGCGGCGAAACCGTATATTTTACCGTCCTCACTCAGCATATAGTCGGGTACGGTCTCGTCGAGGGCGGGCAGCTCGGCAGCCGCCGCTCCCTCGCTCGCAGAGACTCGCTCGTCCGCGCCTTTTTCACGGCTCGCACCGCCGCTGACCGCGCCGGCGCTCGCCGCTGCCGTTTCCACAGCGTCTGCGGAGACTTTCAGACTCTTCATAAGCGAGAACATCTCAAGCTCGGTGAGTATCGACGCGAGCCTTACCTCGTCACGCTCCCCGAACGTGTAGTGCGAAATGACGGTGTCGATCGGAGCGTCTTTCACTATCTCGCCCAGCATACGTGAGAGTTTCGCGCTCTCCGCGCCCTTTGCAAGTTTATCCTTCACCGACTTTGTTGCTTCCACGGCTTCCGGGTCGGCGTATATATTCTCAACTGTGTGGTATTTCTGTATCAGCGACAGAGCCGTTTTTTCGCCTATCCCCGCAACTCCGGGAATGTTGTCGGACGCGTCGCCCATGAGCGCTTTCACTTCGAGCATCTCCGCCGGAGATACGCCGTAAACCTCGAAGATCTTCTCCGGGGTGTAGAGGATGTCCTCTTTGGTGGATGCAAGATTGACAAAGACTTTATCGGTTATCAGCTGGAAAGAGTCCCGGTCACCGGTAGCTATGATACACTCATTGCCGCCGATATCGCAGGCATGAGCGAGAGTTCCGAGGATATCGTCGGCTTCGTAGCCCTCACACTCGATGACTTTAACTCCGAGAGCGCGGAGAATATCCTTGACATACGGCATCTGCATCGCAAGCTCGTCGGGCATCCTCTTTCGTCCCGCCTTGTAGCCGTCATACGCCTTATGCCGGAAGGTGGGAGCTTTCAGGTCAAATGCGGCTGCCGCACCGTCCGGGGAATACATACCGAGCAGCTTAATATATATCCTGAGAAAACCCGTCACGGCATTGGTGAACACGCCCTTTTTATTGGAGAGCAGATGAATGCCGTAAAATGCGCGGTTTATGATGCTGTTGCCGTCTATTGCAAGAAGTTTCATATCGAGCACCCCGTTTTTATGATAGTTATATATGTATTATCATACCACATATCGCGGAAAAATTCAACCTTCGGGGCGAGTTTTTTTCGGGAGCGCAGAAATGTAAAATACCACGCACAGATTTTGCGGCATGGGCTCGTCATTTCAGATGCAGAGGACCGCGATAATTCAGAGGTGCCCTATAGCACGGCTCCGGTCTTGCCGGTAAAACAAAACCGCACAAGGAGACACAGAACCTTTGTGCGGTATTTTATGTATTTATTTTATGCCGACAAACTTTACGATCTCTTCGACCGTGATGCGTTTCTGCTCATCGGGTGAGATCTCAGCTGCGCCGTCGCCGAGCTGGGCACCGTAGGAGCCGAACTGCGCGTGATTTCCGCCTTCTATGCAGAGTTCGGTGATCCTTCCCGTGAAAAGCGCCCTGTTGTTTTCGTATCTTTCCCGCGAGAGCACTTTGTCATCATCTCCGTAGATAAGGCAGCCTGAGACGCTGTCGCCGAGCTTATCGACGGGATACGACGCGAGAAGGATCAGTCCGTTTATGTCGTTTTTCGTTCCGACAGTGTATATCGACGCTGCTGAGCCGCCGAGGGAATGCCCCGCCATGTACCATTCATCATAACTGTGTGATGCTATTATCCCGTCTGCGCTGTTGATACCGAGAAGCGCGAATCTAAACGGCATATCTGCCAGAAACGTATCTATACCGTTTTCCGCAAGCTCATACATGAGTTGGGCGTATGCCTCCTTTTCGACGAGCGCACCGGGATAGAAAATCAAAGCCTTGTCCTCGCCGGGACCGTCAAAAAAGTAACTATTTCCCTCTTTTGAAACAGTCACGTTTTCGCCGCCTTCGATGTAAGTCCATGCAGACGGTTCCGCACGGTAATACACTAACGACCCGAACAGCACCAGCAGCAATGCGCAAGCGGCACCTCCTCCAAAAATGACGAGCAGCGACTTTGGTAATGAAAGAGCTTTTCTGTGCATCAGTTTACGGACTACATCGGTTATCAGCAGCGTTGCCGCTCCGATAAGCAGACAGCATATTATTACTGAAATAACGGTTATTGCTAACATTTCATCATCCTTCATACTAAAACAAACCCTCCGGCAAGAAGTATCCTGCGGAGGCTCTGTAACGATGTCGAGCTTCCTCGACCTGGTTGGGCTGGCGGGATTTGAACCCACGGGATGAGGGAGTCAAAGTCCCTTGCCTTACCACTTGGCGACAGCCCAGTAAAATGGGGCAGAGAAGATGCGCTGCCCCGATAGATCAAAGTTCGATCTTGCCGTAGAGCGAAGTGCTCTTTTCGAGTTCAACAGTTTCCTGTGAATAGGTAACTTCCTCGGTCGGTTCGGATTGAGAACGCTTGTATTCACGCTCAAAAGATGTTGAGAAACCGGAAGACTGCTTATAGCTCCTGCCCGAGCCGAACGAACGCTTATCGCCGCGTCTTCCGCCTCTTTCGCCCCTGTCACTGCGGTTGTACTGGGGCTTGACGTTGGAGGAGATAACGACTTTTCTGAAAGGCTCCTCACCTATCGAATTGCTGAAAACGCCTTCGATCTCCGCAACTTTGCTGTGTATGATGCGGCGCTCATAAGGATTCATAGGTTCGAGAGTTACACGGCGACCCTGTTTGAGAACTCTGTGAGCGGTCTTTACCGCAAGAGTTTCGAGGGTCTCCTTTCTTTTCTCTCTGTAGCTGTTGCAGTCAACAGAGATACGGCAGTAGGAGTTTCGCCGCGTCTGCCGATAACGACACCGAGCTTGTCGCCGACGATGTCGAGAACGACTGTATCGCCGTTCTGAACGGTATTTATCGTGAAATTTTCAAGACCGAGAGCTGTGAGCACCTTTGTGAGGTATTTCTGCGCATTCCTGACTTTTTCGCTTTCGAGAACGTTCACGCTCTCATCTGCCGTTTCAACAGACTGTTCGGGCATTGCACCGTCGTCCGCGGGAACTTCATCGGCTGCGGGAGCGGCAGGTGCAGCTGCCTCTTCCGCCTTTTCGGCAGGTGCTTCATACGGCGCGCTTGCCTTGATCCTGAACTCGCCCTTTGTGCCGAACAGCTTCTTCACGGGCTGTTCGATGATCTCAAAAGTGATGCTGTTCTCGTCGATACCGAGGGCGCGGAACTCGTTGACAGCCTGTTCCTTTGCGGCTTCCTCGGTCTTAGCCGTATATATTTTTTCCATTTTGCAGTTCCTTTCTCAGAAGTCGTCATCATCCGGCGACTCGATATATTCCTCACCGTACTTTTCTGCATCCGCACGTCTTGCGGCTTCGAGCTTCTTCTTGTTGAGTTCTTTTATTTCTTTTTGTGTGAGTTTTGACAGGCGCTCCGTCTTTTCAACGGTATTGCCTTCTGCATCCACTGTCACTATGGTAGCACGCTGTTCCTTTGCGGCAGCCGTAGCAGCCATTTTCTCCTTAGCCTGCGCCCTTATCTTGTCGGACGGCCAGAACCAGTACATTATCAGGCTTTGCAGTATTCCGAACAGGTACGATACCGACCAGTAGAAGCCTGCGCCGGCAGGAACGCTGAACACGATGAACAGAGAGACGAACGGCATGGCTAAAAGCATGATCGTCATGCTCTTCTGCTGCTGTGCAAGCTCGGGGTTCTGCTTTTTCATGAGGTACTGCTGTATTATCATCTGTGCCATAGAGAACACGAACGCTATGATCGGGATGATAATAAGCTCGTTGAATGCCCATGTCGGCTGCTTTCCGAGGTTTATGCCGAGGAAAACGATATTGTGGCTGAGCGCTTCGAGCTTGCCGGAAATAGTATCATCCACGCCCGAGTCCCTGACTATAAACGCTTTGGTAGTATCGTTCCTGTCGTAGCAGTTGAGCGCACGGAGCTCTCTGTAAAGCGAACTGTCCGCATAGTTCACGGAGATCGTCTGAAGACCCGTTCTTATGGGATCCGACAATCTGGAATTGTTGTTGTAAAGCTCCTGCAGCTTAGTATCGCCGCCCGTTTCAAAAAGCGGTGCAAGGCTTGTGATGACGCTGTCGCTCACTTCTATAGCGGGCTTGACCTTTTCGAGATCGAAGCCCTCGGGAGCTTTATTCCGGTTGTTTGTCTTGACTTTTTTACCGTCCGCATCCGTTTCCTCTTTTTCGGAGTAAGCAAGTGTGGAGGGGTCTTTGAGATATGCAAGCACAGCGTCATAGTCGTCGGGATTTGCGAGCAGCGTCTGAGCGATATCCACCTTCTTCGCGGATGTAACGACAGCCGTGATAGTCTCCCCGCTGAAACGCTCCATGTGCGTCATGGGCTTGTAAACGACATCGATGACACCGAAGAGAATGACAAAAGTAAGTACCATCGGCAGACAGCCGCCCGTTGGATTATAGCCCTCCTTCTGGAGTTTCATCAGCTCTTCCTGCTGCTTCTGCGGATTACTCTTGTATTTTGTCTGTATCTCACGGACTTTGGGCATATACAGCTGTGAGATCGCCGTATTCTTCTGCTGCTTGAGGTTGAGCGGGAACATTGCAGCACGCACTATGAGCGTGAACAGAATGATAGCCCAGCCGACATTCTGCACCAGCATATAGCAGACCCACATGATATACCCGAGCGGTGTTCCGACGATAGTATATAACCAGTTTATGATCTATCACCCTTTATTTTTTTAGTTAGGTCTTTTCAGTTGTTCTTTTTTCTTTCTTTTTCATTGCGGCTTGTGCAGCCTCTGCACGGGACTGTCCCCAATATTCGGGAACGGGGTCGAATCCGCCGGCGCTGAACGGGTTGCAGCGAAGTATTCTGTTCAAAGTCAAATAACCGCCTCTGATCGCACCGAACCGTCTTATCGCGGTGATACCGTAAGCGGAACAGGTCGGATAGAACCGGCAGCAGGGCGGCTTGAACTTTGATATTGCAGTCTGATACAGCTTTATGAGTAAGATCAGTATATACTTCATTTCAAGGATTCCGGTGCGGGAGTGCGGTTTTCGGCGCTTCCCGTATCCGCAGGCTTTTCGCCTTTTCCGGTCAGCATAGGCTTCAGCTTTACTCGCATGGTGTTCAGTATCTGTGTTGACTTCATATCCGCTGTCTTTTCTCTCGCAACGAAAACGAAGTCGAAGCGCTTGTCGGTGCAGCAGGATATATCATGGTCAAAGAGCCTGAACGCCTCACGGATGACCCTTCTCGAACGGTTGCGTCTGACCGCGTTGCCGATCTTCTTGCCGGTGACGATACCGCATCTGTTGCGGCGGCGGCCGGTCTGTCTGAAATAGCATACAAAGCCGTAGCTTGCACAGCACGTCCCTTTTTTATAAAGGTATCGGAATTCGCGGTCATTTTTTATGGCGTAGAACCGTTTTGAAAGTTCGCCCATTATCAGTATGTGAGCTGTTTTCTGCCCTTTGCGCGTCTTCTTGCGAGTACCTTGCGTCCGTTAGCCGTTCTCATTCTCTTTCTGAAGCCGTGCTCCACCTTTCTCTGACGCTTTTTAGGCTGATAAGTTCTTTTCATTTCAGTTACCTCCGATATATTATTTTTCCTCTTTATTGATAGCGGGCATAGTACCCCCTACAAATAGCGACTATATCATTATAATAAAAAATTCCCCTTTTGTCAAGAGGAATTAAAGAATTTTAGTTACTTTTTCCGAAATTTTGGCGCTGATGCGTTCCGAAAACGTTCAGGACGCAAAATTCCCGTATTTCTTTACGAATTTCTGCGCATTGATATACTCGTTCGCGAGCACCTGCAGGTCGATGTTGCAGGTCTGCGAGAGCATGAGCACATTGTTCCAGTCGCCGCGCTCATAGCTGTATGACAGGAAGAAGATGTCGCCGAAAACACCGCCGCCGGTGATACCTTCTTTTATCTCCGCGGATACAGGAAGGTCGGCAAGAGCCTTTGCAAGTGCTTCCGCGTCGCGGCTCCCGGTAACTATCGAGATAAGACCCATGAGATATACCTCGTTGCTGCGGGAACCCACACTGCCGCCTGAGTTGCGGGAGATACGCTCGCAGAAGCGCGCTCTGAACAGTGCGAGACGCAGGATCTCACCCGGCGAGTTGCGGTTGAGCCTTTGCAGACCCACGAGGTAGATCCACTCTTTGAGCCTGTCGATACCGAGCATAACGAGCGCCTGCCGCACTGTCGATACGGTGTTGCCCTTATCGGCGCAGAGCTGGTTTATGACTTTCAGCAGCTTTATGGTGAGCACCGGGTCGGTGGAGATGACAGCGGAGATATATTCGATATTGGGGTCGGGGCTGTAGAGCAGCGCGAGTATCTGCAAAAACGTCTTTATCATCGGACCGCCCGAGCGCTTGGTCTCAAGGACCGGCTTCGAGAAGAAGTCGCCGCGTATGTAGTCCACGTCAAGCTCTCTTGCGAACTCAAAATGCTCCTGCTCCTCAACGTTGTCAGCCATTGCACGCTTGCCGCGCTCGTGGCACTTTTTCACTGTATAGGCTATCTCATCCGAGTCGGAATGGATGTCGAAGCGAAGTATATCCGCGAAATTGAACAGTTCCTCGCTCTCCTCATCGTAGAGAAATCCCGAAAGAGCGATAGTATAGCCGAGGCGTTTGAGCCGCATACATTTTTGCAGACTTACCGGATCGGCGAGCATCACTGTAGGTATCTCGATAACGAGCTTATCTTTGAGGAACAGCTCATTGAAGTTGTTGTCGAGAAGAAGCGGTGAATAGCGTATATAAGCGGGTCTCTCGTCGAAAAGCGTATTCATGTTGAGCGTGATATAATCTTTTGCTTCCTGTATCTCTTCCGCGCTCACAAGTTTTTCATCGCCATTTGGATTTTTCTTGCTCTGGAAAGAGTAAAGCATTTCATACATTTCGGTTCCGCCGCTCTGGTTGAACACAGCCTGCCTTGAGATAAGAAAGCTCATTTTTCCGTAACTTCTCCGTTTCTTCTGTAATTTTGCCCTTTATATTACCATTCAATATTTTCAACTGGCGTGGGCATATTATTTATCACCTCGTCGAGCACTCTGCTGTTCTTGAGGTATATAACTCTGTCCGCCATGGGGGCTATCGCCGAGTTGTGTGTGACGAGCACCACGGTCATGCCGCGCTTTCGGCAGGTGTCCTGCAAAAGTCCGAGTATCATCTTTCCCGTGTTGTAGTCGAGCGCGCCGGTAGGCTCATCGCACAGCAGCAGCTTCGGCTTTTTCGCCAGTGCTCTCGCGATCGCCACTCTCTGCTGCTCACCGCCCGACAGCTGCGCGGGGAAGTTGTCGAGCCTGTCACCGAGACCTACCTGCCTGAGTATCTCATCCGCGGGGATGAAGTCCTTGCAGGTCTGTGCGGCAAGCTCGACATTTTCTCTGGCGGTAAGGTTCTGTATCAGGTTATAGAACTGGAAGATGAACCCTATATCGTATCTTCTGTAGGTTATCAGCTCTTTTTTGCTGTATCCGGCGATATCGCAGCCGTCAACGACGATGCTTCCCTCGTCTATGGTATCCATACCGCCCAGCATATTGAGCACAGTAGTCTTTCCCGAACCGGAAGGTCCGAGGACTATCGCGAGTTCGCCCTGCTGTATCTCGAAGGTTATACCGTCCGAAGCGTTTATGGTGATCTCGCCCATTTTGTAACGTTTATAAACGTCTTTTACCGAAACAAAGCTCATCGAGAGTCAGTTCTCCTCCGTTGTCCGCGCGGCATCATCACTTCATGACGATATCCTTGTCCTCGTTCATCCTTATCGTGCAGGGTCCCGACTTCTGCGCGATAACGAGCTGTGCGCTGTTGATACGCACGGTAACGCCCGGGAACGCGGCTTTCTTGACCTTTATGCACAGGTCGTTGTTGTTTTCGATCTCCTGCTCGATATCGGCGATGCGCTCGTTCATTTCCTTGATCTGCGCTAAATGCCCGAACTTTGCCTTTATTGAGCGGCGAAGCATCTCTTCTCTTTCGGGGGAGAGCTTTGCCACCTTTTTCTGTGCCTGCAGCGTATCGCAGACCATTTCGAGCTGGTGGAGCTGGTTCTCATAGTCTTTCAGACCTTGTTTCAGGTCGTTCATCTCTTCCGCGAGTACGGCGATATTGCCGAGCACTATAAGGGTGCGCACATAAGCGTCGGAGCCTATGTAGTTCGCTTCGATATTGCCGAGGCAGGTATATTTTCCGCCGACAATGACACACTTTCCGCCGGAAACGGTCAGATCTCCGCCGCACACCACCGTGCATCCGACGAAGCTCTGCGCCTTGATACTCCCGTCGCAGTCTATGCTGGAGTTTTCGCCGAAGCTCACCTGTATGTCACCGTGGCACACGATAGTAGAGCTGACGAACCCGAGCTTTCCGGTGATATTGCCGTCGGCTTCGATAGTGGCTCCGGTAACGTTGCCCGCGATATATACATTTCCCTTTGAGCGGATCACGAAGCCTTCATTGACATTTCCCTGTATATTGATATCGCCTATGAAGTCTATGTTTCCGACGGACAGGTCTATATCGCCCTTTACGGTAAGTTCCTTGTCAACTACGAAGTGATCCTTGTTCCAGCGAAGATTGCCGGCGACAGTGGACACGAGGTGCTTTCCGTCGTCGGAGAGCGCCACGCCGTTGCCGGTGGTTATCTTTGCGGGCTTGCCGGGGTACTGCGGTATCTCGATACCTCTTATATCACGTCCGGGCGAGCCGGGTGTTTCGGGGAAGATATCCGCGATGGTAACACCCTTTTCGATGTTCTGGATAAGACCGAGGTCGCGGAAATCCACGTTGCCGAACTCATCCGCCTTCATCTGTGCACCGCTCTTTCTCTCGAAGTGGTACAGGAGATAGCCGTTCTTTCCGTCAACGGGCGGTACGCCTTTTGCGACGAGCACACTCAGGCCGTTTGAGGAGAACGCGCCGTTCACCGCATCTTCATCTATATTGTATCTGATACCGTTGAGCGCGAGCTGTTCCCTGACCAGTTCCATGGATATCTCTCTTCCGCCGTTTTTCGGGGGAGTTATGGTCATACGGGCATTCATGTATTTGTCATCGACTTCGATGCTCAGGGTTCCGTCGATAGGGTCTGCCATAGTTATCATCTCTTTTCATCAGGATTTACACGACGCATAATACATCAATTTATTATAACACATATTTTCAAAAAATTCTACAATTTTCCGAATTTTTTTCATTATTTTTTGTAGAATTTTCAGCACGATAATTGAACAATTCCACAAAAAAACGCCGTTTTATCCGCCGAAAACTTATGTGTACCTCTAAAAACCGCTTTTTCTCTCAAATGGGTTTTTAGAGGTTCCCTTATATCTTGCTTATTTTAGCGTATGCGGCGGCGAGCTTCTTTGTTCCGCTGTTGTC
>CAMHBE010000019.1 GCA_946183095.1 uncultured Clostridia bacterium
ATTTTCTCCAGCATTCACACAACGAAGGCTGGATAACTCCCGTCAGGAATTACTACCACTCGCTGTATCTGCGTATCGTGCATGAGACGATAGAGATACTGTATAAGCACAAGTATTACAAGGAACTCATAGATGTCTGTATGAAGGCATTCGATATAGAGAAGCTCGATGACAGGATACATCTCTGCTATGTAAAGGCGCTGCTGGATCTTAACGAGAAAGCAGCCGCAAAGCAGCATTACACTTATGTGATGGATTTGTTTTATAACAAGAACGGCATCAACCCGTCCTCGGAGTTTGTTGCGCTCTACGAAAAGACGGTGAAGGACGACAACGCCTACAACGCGGATTTCGGCATACTGAAAGGACAGCTCGACAGCATAGACGACGGCATCGGGGCGTATTACTGCGAGTTCGCGTTTTTCAAGCACGTTTATCAGCTGGAGATACGCGACGCTGTGAGAAGCGGCAGACCTACCAATCTCTGCCTGCTGACGGCGGTGTCGAAGACGCAGGATGAACTTGAGACAAAGCAGCTCAACCGTGTCATGACGAAGCTCTCCGACTGCATCAGCACGTCACTGCGTTCCCGCGATGTATATTCGCGCTACAGTGCGTCGCAGTATGTGCTGCTGCTGTCAAATACCACGAAGGAACAGGCGGAAATGGTGCTCGACCGCATATTGAAGCGGTTCAAGCGGGATAACCCGAAGCTCAACTGCACGCTGCTGTACAAGTTTGACAAGGCGGGAAAGCCTAAAAATCCGCAGGAGGCAAAATGAATTACAAGACCATAGAGGGCAGGGCGGAGGATCGCTTCATTGAGAAGAAAAGCGAGTTTATCGGTTATATAAAGCATACGGAAACGGAGCAGGAGGCGCTGGATTTCATAGCGGAGATACGGGCGATGCACCGCAAGGCGACCCACAACTGCTACGCCTATATCCTGAGGGATAACAACCTTTCGCGCCACAGTGATGACGGCGAGCCGGGCGGGACTGCGGGTGTTCCGATATATGAAGTTCTCCGCAAGGAGGGACTTACCGATGTTACCTGCGTTGTGACCCGGTATTTCGGCGGCGTGCTGCTGGGAGCGGGCGGACTTGTGCGGGCATACACCAAAGGTGCGAAGATAGCCTGTGATGCGGCGAGAACGCTTGATATGAGAGCCGCCGCAAGGCTGATACTCTCGCTTGCTTACACGTTTTACGGAAAGATAGGAAAGACGCTCGGAAGTTACGATGTCCGTGTGGAAAACGAGGATTTCGGCTCGGATGTGACGATAGCGCTGTATATCCCGATAGAGAACGTGCAGCCTTTCACGGATGAACTTATCGAGGTATGCGGTGGTAACATATCTGTGAAAAAAGATGCTGAGACCGAGTATAATTTTGGTGAAAGCGACGAAATTTGAAAATTCCTTCCCGAAAAAGAGGTGAAACGGGAGGGAATTTTGTATTTATTTATAGGGGGAGTTATCCGCAGACGAAGGCGGGTACCCCGTAATTGAGATCGTGATGATATTTCTGTGGGGCGCAGCACGGCGGGAGGATACCGGGAGATAAGTGCTGCATTGCCGCAGATAACGGAGATATGATGTTACCGAGAGAAGTTACACAAGAAACAGAAAAGAAGATGCTGTCTGAATACGCCTGCCTGAGCGAAAACAGCCGCGGCAGGGATGTTTATGAGAAGCCCTGCGACATACGCACGGACTTTCAGCGCGACAGGGACAGGATAATCCACTGCAACGCGTTCAGACGGCTCAAACATAAAACGCAGGTGTTCCTGATCCCGAAGTCGGATCATTACCGAACAAGACTTACGCATACGCTGGAAGTTTCGCAGATAGCAAGGACCATAGCGAGGGCATTGCGGCTCAACGAGGATCTGACGGAAGCGATAGCGCTCGGTCATGACCTTGGGCATACCCCGTTCGGGCATGACGGCGAGCGTATGCTGCAAAAGCTCTACCCCGAGGGGGATTTCCGCCACTACAAGCAGAGCGTGCGTGTGGTGGAGAAGATAGAGCGTGACGGCGCAGGGCTGAACCTGACGTGGGAAGTTAAGAATGGCATACTCTGCCATACGAATATGACCGCCGAAACGCTCGAAGGCGTTGTCGTGAAGTTCGCGGATAAGATAGCTTACTTAAACCATGATATAGAGGATGCTGTGCGCGGCGGAGTGCTCGACCCCGCAGATATACCCGGAGATGTGATAAAAGTCCTCGGCGACAGCAAAAGCAGACGTATCACCACGCTCGTGACGGATATTATCAAGAATAGTGATGATGAGATAAGGTATTCGGACGAGGTGCGTGAAGCCCATGATAGGCTGAGAAAGTTCATGTTCGATGAGGTGTACTACGCCGAGGTCACGAACCGCGAAAAGGATAAGGCTTGTCATATCGTGGAGTTTTTGTATGAGCACTATATAAACAATAAAGAGGCGATGCCGGAGCTGTACAGGAAGATAGCCCGCGAGGACGGACTTGAGATCGCCGTGTGCGATTTTATCTCCTGCATGACCGACGAGTATGCGATAGACCTCTTTAAAGAGCTTTGTATTCCGAAACAGTGGATAAGGATATAGGCTGTACCGCACAAAAATTTTTTTGAGCCTCCCCCTTGACAAATTGAGGAAAATGCGGTACCCTTCTTTCGCCGAAGGGAACTCAAAAGCATGAGATGTTTCGGAAGTTCCCTTCGCAAGCGGCATTTTACCGCATTTACCTCAATTTGTCAAGGGTACTCCAAAAATTTTTTGTGAGGCGGACGGGTTCAGGCTCCATAGGCTGCCTGCGGCGCGCCTCGGAAATCTAAAAGCATTTATTCTGCAACTCGAAGGTGGTGCGGTATGAGGCTGCCCGACAGCTTTCTCGATGCTCTCAAAGCGAGCAATGATATAGTGCAGGTGATGTCGTCCTATGTCGAATTGAAGCGCGCGGGGCGGGATTACGTCTGTTCCTGTCCGTTCCACTCGGAGCGCACTCCCTCCTGCCATGTTTTTACCGATACGCAGAGTTTCTACTGCTTCGGCTGCGGTGCCGCGGGGGATGTCATAAACTTCGTGCGGCTCATAGAGCATTTCGATTATATGGAGAGCGTGAGGTTCTTAGCGCAGAGGGCGGGAATGACCGTGCCCGAGAACGGTGTGGATGATTCCGGCGCGAAACGAAGGACCAGACTTCTTGAAATGAACCGCACCGCCGCAAGATATTTCCGCGATGTGCTTCTTTCGCCGGAAGGCAGGGAGGGGCTCGATTATCTGGCGGGCAGACAGCTCACGCCGAATACGATAAGGAAATACGGGCTGGGATTTGCCCCCGACGGCTGGCACAACCTGCACTATTACCTGAGGACAAAGGGATACTCCGATGATGAGATGGAGGAAGGCGCGCTGCTGACAAGGAAGAATAATTCGGTCTATGACAAGTTCAGGAAAAGAGTTATGTTCCCGATAATTGACAGGCGCGGCAATATAATCGCATTCGGCGGGAGGACTCTTGAAAAGGATGCCCCCGCAAAGTATCTGAACAGTGATGAAACGATAGTTTTTCACAAGAGAGACAACTTGTTTTCGCTGAATTTTGCGAAGAATACGAAAGAGAAGTTTCTGATACTGTGCGAAGGGTATATGGATGTAATATCGCTGAATCAGGCGGGATTCGACAACGCGGTTGCAACTCTCGGCACAGCGATAACTCCGCAGCAGGCGCGGGTCATGAAGCAATACGCGTCGGAAGTGGTGATATCCTACGACGCGGACGGCGCGGGGCAGAACGCAACGCTCAAAGCGATAAATCTGCTGGGCGAAGCGGGAGTTACCGCGAGAGTGCTGAACATACCGGACGCGAAGGATCCGGATGAGTACATAAAAAAGTTCGGGGCGGAGGCTTTCAGGCAGATATTGACGGGGACTTCGACGGCTCTCGACCATGAGTTCAGGCGGCTGAAAAACGGGATAGACACGAGTTCGCCCGCAGGACAGGCGGAGTTTCTCAAGAAGGCTGTGGGGTTCCTCGCGGATATAAGGAACGATACGGACAGGGTGGTGTATATTTCCGAAGCCGCGAAGATCAGCAGCCAGCCGATAAACGCGATAAATGAGCTGGTGAAAGACAGGATAAAGAGGAACGGGCGCATAGAGCAGCGCAGTGAGGAAAGAGAGCTGATACGCGGAACGGTGAAGCGCGACGCGATAAACCCCGATTCGCTGACATTCCCGCGGGAAGAAAAGGCGGAGAGAGGGATAATCGCTTATCTTTTTCACTCGCCCGATATGCTGGCGAGAGTTGAGAAGAAACTGACGAAAGACGATTTTCCTACCGAATTTAACAGAAGAGTGTATGATTTTATCGCAAATTGTATCAAAAACGGTGAGGATATCAGTATCGGGTCGATAGGAAGCGAATTTTCGGCGGAAGAAACGGCAAGAATAACAGGTATATGCAGGCAGGCAGACAGGCTGCCGTACAGCAAACCGAGACTTGACGAATACATAGATGTGCTGCTCGAACACAAGGAGCATGAGAGCGAAAAACCCGTGACGGAGCTCACCGATGATGAGATGCTCCGCAGAATTGACGAGATCCGCCGCAGAAAAAGCGGTGTTTCGGGATAAAACAGCAGTCATGGACGGAACCGTGGCTGTGAAGCAAAAGAAAGGACGTTGCAAAGAAAATGTCAGAGATCAAATCGGCGCTTACCGAGCTTATTGAGCACGGCAAGCAGAACGGAAAGCTAACTACCCAGGAGATAACGGATGCTCTTGAGACCTGCGACTTTGACGCGGAACAGATAGACAAGCTTTACGATGACTTTGAGGCGAACCACATCGACATCGTGGACGATTTCACGATAGATGAAGACCTCGATTCGGCGCTTTATTACGCCGGCGAGGATGACCTCGATATGGCGCTCTCCACCGACCAGATGGCGATAGACGACCCGGTCAAGATCTATCTGAAAGAGATAGGCAGGGTACCGCTGCTCACGCCGGAGGAGGAGATAGAGCTTGCACAGAGGATGGCACAGGGCGATCCGAACGCGAAGAAGCGCCTGTCGGAAGCTAACCTGCGACTGGTGGTAAGTATCGCGAAAAGATATGTCGGACGCGGTATGCAGTTCCTCGACCTGATACAGGAGGGGAATTTAGGTCTTATAAAGGCGGTAGAGAAGTTCGATTACACGAAGGGATATAAGTTCTCGACCTACGCGACATGGTGGATAAGGCAGGCGATAACCCGCGCGATAGCCGATCAGGCGCGCACGATACGCATACCCGTACACATGGTGGAAACTATAACGAAGGTCAAAAAGGTAAGCAGTACGCTGCTGCACAAGAACGGCAGAGAAGCTACCGCCGAGGAGATAGCGGACGAGCTGAAGCTCCCGCTGGACAGAGTAAGAGAGATAATAAGGATATCGCAGGACCCGGTCTCCCTCGAAACGCCTATCGGCGAGGAGGAGGACAGCCACCTCGGAGATTTCATACCGGACGAGGAAGCGCCCGCGCCTGCGGAAGCCGCTTCGCAGATGCTGCTTAAAGAACAGCTCGATGAGGTGCTCGGCACGCTTACCGAACGTGAGGGAAAGGTACTTCGTCTGCGGTTCGGACTGGACGACGGCAGACAGCGTACCCTCGAAGAAGTGGGGCGCGAGTTCAACGTTACAAGGGAGCGCATAAGACAGATAGAAGCGAAGGCACTTCGCAAGCTGCGCCACCCGTCAAGGAGCAAGAAGCTCAAGGATTTTCTTGAGTGATATATAAAAAGTGAACGTTAAAAAAATTATGTTAGAGAAAGGATCGTAAAGAGTATGGAAGCAACAGCAGAGAAAGAGCTAAAGCCGCAGGGAGACCTCGTATTTGCCCTTGATATCGGTACCCGCACGGTAGTGGGGGTCGTGGGCGAATACATAGATGACAAGTTCTATCTTCAGGACTACGTCAGCGTTCCGCATACCAAGCGGGCAATGGTTGACGGTCAGGTGGAGGATATCAAGCAGGTCGCAAAGATAGTTGCGCAGGCAAAGGGCATCCTCGAAGAGCGCAACGGTGTGCAGCTCACGAAAGTGTCTATCGCGGCAGCGGGACGTGCGCTCAAGACCGTACAGGTGCAGATGGAGTTCGATGTTTCCGACCGCGACGGGCTTACCGAGGATATCGTAAAGTCCATGGAGGTCGAAACGATACAGAAGGCACAGTCTATGCTGGATGCGAGCAACACCGGCAGAACGCTGTTCTATTGCGTCGGACACTCGATAATCAGCTATAAGCTCGACGATTACAAGATCATAAGCCTCGAAGGACACAAGGGTGACAGGGTGACTATCGACCTCGTTGCGGCATTCCTGCCCAGCATAGTTGTTGAAGGGCTGTACTCCGTAATGGATATCAACGGGCTTGAAGTAACGAGCCTTACGCTGGAGCCTATCGCTGCGATGAACGTTATAGTTCCGCCCGAGATACGCCTTATAAACATTGCGCTCATAGATATCGGCGCGGGTACATCGGATATCGCGATAGCGAAGAACGGCTCCGTCGTGGCTTATGCAATGGCTACCACTGCGGGCGACGAGATAACGGAGGAGATAATCCGCACCTACCTCGTTGATTTCAACACCGCGGAGAGGATAAAGCAGAGCTGCTCAAACGGTGATGAAGAGATAGAGTACCGCGACATACTCGGCAATCCTCACAAGGCTAAAGGCTCGGATGTATCAAAGATGCTGACTCCCGCGGTGGAATCCCTCGCGGACACTATCTGCAACGCTATAACCGAGGCTAACGGCGCATCGCCCGCCGCGGTATTCCTCGTAGGCGGCGGCAGCCTTATCGAAGGTCTTACCCCGCTTGTAGCCGAAAAACTCGGCATCGACGAAACGAGGGTAGCGATAGGCGGCGGCGACTTCCTCAAAAATGTGGATGAATGCGGCGCAAAGCTCGGCGCGGAGTACGTTACACCGCTCGGTATCGCGGTAACGTCAATGCTCGAACAGGGTTACGATTTCTCTGTGATAACCGTGAACGACAGCAAGGTGCGCGTGTTCGACACGAAGCAGCTCAGCGTTTACGAGGCTCTCACCATTGCGGGCTACAAGTCCCACGAGATAATGGGCAGGAGCGGCAGGAACCTCACATATACGCTCAACGGAGCAAGAAGAACGATCAAGGGCGGTGCAATGACACCGGCGGAAGTGTTCGTGAACGAGCGCCCCGCGTCAATCATGACAAAGGTCACACAGGGCGACAGGATCCGCATTTCTCCCGCCATGAGCGGCTACAACGCTACCGCAACTTTGTCGGATGTTGTCGGATATGACCGTTTCAACAGCGGTGTCGTGGAATTCGGCGGCGACAAGTACGCTATCGGCATGAGAGCTGTGGTGAACGGCGAAAAGAAGGATCCCGACTATCAGATACAGCCGCTCGACAGCATCGAGACTTCCGGCATCGTCACGTTCGGCGACCTGCTGCGTATCGTTGAAGGCGGCACGGATGGCGTGGAATATCGCGTCGGAGAGGACCCGATAACCGAAGACTACGTTCTCGAAAACGGCGATGTCATCCGTATGTATGACAGCTACGGCAATATCATCGGCGAGAATATCGAAGTTCCCGAAAAGCCTGCTCCCGCACCGGCTCCCGAGCCCGAAAACAACGGTCCTGTGGTAGCGATAAGAGTTGCGGACCTTGAAGCCGCACAGAATGAAAATAACGGGGAAAACGCGGAGGAGAGCGCGGAGAATACCGAAGAAGATGCAGACGGTGAAACTGCGGATGCCGCAAACACGGATAAAACCGCCGAGCCTGCGGAAGAAGCTCCCGTAAAGCCCATAAAGTCCGCTATACCCTTCAACGGCGGCGGCATACACGTTGAGATAAACGGTGACGAGGTGATACTGCCCCCCAGAAACGGTGACTATATCCTGCTCGACCTGCTCAACAGCATCAACATCGACCCCGCTGTTCCCAACAGCGAGATCGTCCTTGAAATAAACGGCGCTCCCGCCAATTTCAGCAGCTATATCTCCAACGGCGATAAGGCTGTCATAAAGGTTCAGGAAAGACAGGAGAGAAAGATAGCTAAATGAAGCTGAAAGCATACCGCCGGAGCCTCACTGCGCTCGTGCTGACTGCGGCGCTCACGGCTCTTGCGGGCTGCGGCACCGAGATAAAGTACGGCGAAGTGACGCTCCCGCCGGAATATACGGTCACGGAGAACGACCCCGACGCGACCAAGGAGATACAGCAGGAGACTATGATAATACCCGACCTGCTGTCGCATGACACCTACTCTCCGAGCGATTTCATCGTTGACCCGGCGGAATTTGAGGAAACATACCAGCTTGAGTTCAACTCCGACGCGCAGTCATATACCAGCGGGCTTACCGGCTTCAACGGCACCGGCTTTATCTGTTTGTCGGACAACGCCTATGCTTCGCTGACCGTGACAGTTCCCACATCACAGCACTACGATATCGGCGTGCGGCTTTGCAGCAACAACACAAAGGTCGCTGTCATCGTCGGCGGCAGCGGTGCTGTAGTCCCGTCATACGACGGCGCATACAATACCGTTGACGGCACCGAAGCGGGCGCCGTTTATGCGGGCGGCGGGAACGAATTCGATACATACAAGCTGCGCGGCGTGTACCTCAACAGGGGCGAGAACCGTATAACGCTGCAAGTCCTGACGGGTGCGGCGTACATCGACGAACTTACTGTGAAGAACGCCGATACCGTGCCAAAACTGGCTTATGAGATATCGAACTCGCCCGTTGACCCCAACGCGTCCATGAATGTAAAGACCGTGAAGCGCTACCTCGCCGACGTTTACGGCAACCGTGTCATTACCGGGCAATACTGTTCTTCCGGCACCGAGACCGAGATAAACGCCATATATATGGCTACCGGAAGATACGCGGCTATGAGGTGCGCGGATCTCGGCATATTCACCGAATACTACGACGGCTACGACAAAAACGACGAGAATGAGATAAACACCGCGGCAAACTGGTGGAAACGCGGCGGTCTGGTCAGCTACACATGGTACTGGCAGTCACCGCAGGAGGAGAAGTCCTCGTGTTTTGCGAAACTCACTGATTTCGACCTGAAAAAGGCTGTTACCGAAGATGATATCGCCGTGCTCAGTCCTGCATCTCTCGAAGCCTACGTCCAGACCGGACGCATCAGCCATGAATGTGCGATGCTGATAAACGACATGGACGCTGTCGCGCAGAAGCTGAAGCTGCTCGAAGCGCAGGACGTGCCTGTGCTGTTCCGTCCGCTCCCCGAAGCCGGAAACGGCTGGTACTGGTGGGGCTGTGACGCGGAAAGCGGAAGGTGGCTGTACAAGTTCCTGTTCAGGCGCTACACGGAGTATCATCAGCTCACCAACCTGCTGTGGGTATGGGACGGCGAGAGCTACGACTATTACCCCGGTGACGAGTATGCCGACTTCATTGGCATGGACATCTACACCGGCAGCAATATTTCCGGCAATGCCCGTATGCTTGACGCTATCGCCTACACAATAAAATGCAGGGGCACCGCGCTTACCGAGTGCGGGCGGATCCCCGACCCCGATCTTATCGCGCGTGACAATGCCTACTGGCTGTGGTTCGCGCTGTGGAAGGGCGACTACATCATCAACAGCGACGGCACCATACAGTATTCCCACGTTACATCGACGGAACTTGACAAGGCATACAACAACGAGCTTTTCATCACTCTCGATGAACTGCCCGACTTTTCAAGATACTGATGCTGACTGCTGTGGTCCTGGATAATTTTTGCGGCACAAAAGCCCCTGCATCCTTTACGGACGCGGGGGCTTAGCTTTCTGATAAAATCTGCGCTTCCTTGTTACGGCGTTACTTCTGTTCGTCGGGTTCGATAACAGGGGCGTTCACGGAATTTTTCTTGACGCTCTCAATGCCGTTCTTGCAGTTTGCTTTGGAAGTGTAGCCTTCGCTGACTGCGATGACCTGACCGTTTTTGGCTTTGAGCCTGAAACGGAATTCGCCCGCCTTGTCGCTGTAGATCTCAAACTTCGGATTTTTCTCGTTCTGATAGCCTTCGACAGTATGATCTTCAACAGCAGCGTCGGGCGCGTTTGCCTCAACGCTCTTTATTCCGCCCTTTACCGCATCGAGGGAGGAATAGACCTCGCCGCCAGTGGCGATCATTTCACCGTTAGCTGCTTTAAGTCCGAAAGTGAAACCGGTTTTAGTGTGATTGATGACAAATTTTCCCATACTTATCTCCTTTCCGAAATGCCGCAGCATAACACGATCTTTCAGAACAAACGTTATATCTGCATTTATTTGCCTATGATAGTTTATATAATTATTATATCAATATATCGTTCAATTGTCAAGTGAAATTGTGTTTTTTTACCCCATTCTTTTTATACATATTGTTATCTCATGGCATTTCCGCCTTGTATTGTGATATGTGTTTATATATCGGCAATAATCTCCTCTTCCCGATAGTATGTGACCGGACGCTTTTTGCGTGTCAATAAAGTGGTTGCAGAGGCACATTCACGCTGCGTCTGCTTAACTGACACGCAAAAGCGACCGATGATATCCACCGGTCGCTCAAACTTGCTATTGGGTCATCTTTTATCAGCCGAGTTCAACTTCTACCTCGTGAGTGCCGTTTGCAAATACGGGGATGAGGCAGCCGTCAACAGCCTTGCCGTCCACTGTCATCGACTTTACGCCGCTGGAAACGTGGTTCGGGTTCTTGACTGTGATGTTGTATGTTGCACCTCTGAACAGACGGGAGATCTTGAAGCCGTCCCAAGCCTTCGGGATCGAGGGGCTTATCTCCAGACCGTCGTACTTCGGCTTAACGCCGAGGATGTACTGCGAGATAGCAACGAAGTTCCATGCCGCCGTACCTGTCAGCCAGCTGTTCTTTGCTTCACCGTGACGGGTAGCGTCCTTGCCGGCGATCATCTGCGCGTAAACGTAAGGCTCGGTGC
Organism: uncultured Clostridia bacterium; assembly: GCA_946183095.1. GTDB lineage: Bacteria > Bacillota > Clostridia > Oscillospirales > Ruminococcaceae > Ruminiclostridium_E. Next base: position 10,997 of record CAMHBE010000019.1, read on the forward strand.
GGTGCAGATCGGAGTGTTCCTCGCGGAATGCGGGAGCTATCTTCGAGTAATACTCGAACGCCTTGTCTCCGCGGCCTACAGCAGCTTCCGCGCACATGATCCACGCGTTGTTGTGGCAGAAGATACCCGCGTTCTCCTTGTATCCGGCGGGATATGTGGAGATCTCACCGTACTGGATATAGTAATGTGTGAATGCGGGGTTGTTGAGAACAAGACCGTGGTCGGAGTTCAGATACTTGTCAACGCTGTCGAGGGTCTTGATGTCGTCTCCGGTCTCCTTGCCGAGACCCGCGAGAACGCAGAAGCCCTGCGGTTCAATGAATATCTTGCCTTCCTCACACTCGTGGGAGCCGACCTTCTGACCGTTGTGGTCGTATGCACGGAGGAACCATTCGCCGTCGAAGCCGTACTTCATGGTAGCTTCCTTCATCTTGGCAACTTCCGCGTCGGCGCGCTTAGCTTCTTCCTCGTCGCCCATAAGTCTGCACATTGCGGCATACTCGGGACCTATGAAGCAGAACATACCCGCGATCATCACGGATTCCGCTATCTGGCTGTAGAACGGCGGATCCTTGAACATTTCCTTGTTGTTGTAGGTCTGGAAGGATTCACCTGGCTTGTCGGAGAAGCAGGAGAGGTTAAGGCAGTCGTTCCAGTCAGCACGTCCGCTGAGCGGCAGTCCGTGAGGACCTACCTTGCGAACGACGTGGTTGAATGCGCGCTTCATGTGATCGAGCATGGAAGCTGCCTTGCTGTCATCGTTCTCGTAAGGCACTACCTCGTCGAGTATAGACTTGTCGCCTGTTTCCTTGATGTATGCTGCGACCGCGAGTATCATCCACAGCGGGTCGTCATTGAAGTTCGAGCCGAGCTCGTGATTGCCCTTCTTTGTGAGCGGCTGGTACTGGTGGTATGCACCGCCGTCTTCGAGCATCGTAGCGGCAAGGTCAAGCACACGCTCTCTTGCGCGTTCGGGTATCTGATGCACGAAGCCGAGGAGATCCTGGTTAGAGTCGCGGAAGCCCATCCCTCTGCCGATACCGCTCTCAAAGTAAGACGCGGAACGTGACATATTGAATGTGACCATGCACTGATACTGATTCCAGATGTTGACCATTCTGTTGACCTTCTCGTCGGGGGATTCAACATGATACTGGCAGAGCAGATCATCCCAGTAAGCCTTGAGATCTGCGAACAGCTTGTCCGCCTTTTCTGCGGTATCGACCATTGCGATCATCTCATGCGCCTTGGTCTTGTTTATTATATTCTTCTTGCTGTTTGCGGTGGTAATGATCTTGTCGTCGGGGGTGAGATCGGGCGCGAATTTCTCTTCGGGCTTGTTCTCAACATAACCGAGCACGAACACATAGTCCTTGCTCTCGCCCGCTTCAAGGCTCACGTCGATGTAGTGGGAAGCGATAGGCGACCAGCCGTCCGCAACGGAATTGCTGGGCGAGCCCTTGAATACGCTCTGTGCCTCGCCGAAACCGTTGTACAGACCGAGGAAGCTCTCTCTGTCGGTATCGAAGCCGCTTATCTTTGCGTTTACGGAATAGAAAGCGTAATGATCGCGTCTTTCCTTGTATTCGGTCTTATGGTAGATAGTGCTGCCCTCTATCTCAACTTCGCCGGTGTTGAAGTTTCTCTGGAAGTTGGTGGAGTCGTCCTGCGCATCCCACAGGCACCATTCGATGAAGCTGAACAGCTTTATCTTCTTGAATTCTCCGGTGTTGTTGGTGACAGTCACCTTCTGAACTTCTCCGTTGAAGTTCTGGGGAACGAAATAAGTCACCTTTGCTTCGATGCCCTTGTATGCGCCCTTGATGATCGTGTAGCCCATACCGTGACGGCACTCATAGCTGTCGAGGTCTTTCTTGACGGGCGACCAGCCGGGGTTCCATACATTTCCGTCGTCGTTGATATAGAAGTAACGTCCGCCCATATCCACGGGGACGTTGTTATAGCGATAGCGTGTGATGCGGCGCAGTCTTGCGTCCTTGTAGAAGCTGTAACCGCCCGCGGTATTTGATATAAGCGAGAAGAAACCCTGTGTTCCGAGGTAGTTTATCCACGGGTAGGGAGTTTTTGGCGACGTGATGACATACTCTTTGTTGGCATCGTCGAAGTAACCGAATTTCATTGGATTTACCAGTCCTTTCTTTGAGGGGAGCCTGATATACGTTCACGGCATTCCCGTACATGATATATCAATTATATAATATTTTGGCAAAAATATCAATAATTGTAATCGGTTACATAAAATTTTACAATCACGACAATTTTGTTGAATGTTTTTGTGCAATTGCAACAAACGACAAAGCCTGTTATTTTGTTTATATTTCCATTTCGGAAATCGCATCTTCCGCCGACCGCATTATGGCATCCACGTCGGCACCGTAGATATCCAGCCCGACGGCTTCTATCTTTCTGACATCACGGATACCGTAGTAACCATTTGCCAGAGCCTTTACATATCCGAATCCGTATTCCTCGGGAACATAGCATCCGCCCGCCGTAGTCACATAGAACAGCCTGTCCGCCCTGCAAAGTCCGACAGGTATGCCCTCATCCGAGTATCTGAAAGTTATTCCCACAACATTTACAAGTTCGAGATACTGCTTCAGTGCTGCGGGGAAGGAGAGATCCCAGAACGGGGCGGCTATCACTATCGTTCCGGCTTGCGAGAACTGCCGTGCAAGGTCAAAAA
>CAMHBE010000020.1 GCA_946183095.1 uncultured Clostridia bacterium
ACAAGATATTGACAAAATACGACTGTTGTTGTATAATGTATTTTGAATTATAATGGTTCATTGTGTTTTGCGGTATTCCCGAAAACTCAGCCCATAAGCTACTTTCTGTCAAGGAGGAGCACCCGGACGGTGCCTGATGCAAAATGAACGTTAAAAGTGGTTTTTACAGTCTCAGACCTCTGCTTGTGCGCATAATAAGTCTGTTCGCAGCCGCAGCGCTCGCTCTCGGGAGCACCGTATGGCTCTCGTTCGCGGCAGGTGCGCAGGCGGATTACAGATATTACTACGATGATTTCTGGTACATAATAGATGTGTCTTCCGGAAAGTTCACAGCGTCGATAGTCGGCTTCGAGCCTTCCGCCGAACACGAGGGCAAGACCGACGCTGCGATACCGAGCATCATAGGCGAGAATAAATATGAGGTCACATCGGTCGGCGCAAACGCATTCTCCGGTACAAATATCACGAGCGTTTCCATGCCCGGCTCCGTAAAGTCCATAGGCGAAGGCGCGTTCCGGGGATGCTCCGAACTCACCACGGTGAATATCCCGTCAAGCGTCGAGACGATCTCAGATTACGCGTTCTACGGATGCACCGCCATGAAGAACATAAACCTCCCCGGCAGCATCACAAAGATAGGCTATGAAGCCTTCATGAACTGCACCTCCCTTGAAACGATAACCATTTCCGAAGGTCTGAAGCTCCTCGACCGCTACGCTTTCACAAACTGCACCTCGCTCAAAGAGATAAAGCTGCCCAATTCCACCACCGGTATAGGCACCGGCGCGTTTGAGGGCTGCACCTCGCTAAAAAAAGTCGAGCTCCCGAAAGATCTTCTCGCGATAGAGGATTTCGTTTTCCATAACTGCAGCCTCCTGCCCGGCATCACGCTCCCCGAAAAGCTCGCATCTATCGGCAACCGCGCATTCTCCGACTGCATAAGCCTTGCGTCGATAAACATTCCCGGCACCGTTCAGGCGATAGGCTGGCAGGCGTTCTATAACTGCACAGACCTCTCCGCCGTAATGATAGCATACACCACCGAAAATATCAGCGATACGGCGTTCGCAAATACCAATGCCGAGATCTGGGGATATACGGGTTCCTACGCGCAGAGCTACGCTTACCGCAACAATATCCCGTTCCACACCAGCGGTGAGGTACACACCGTCACTTTCTCCGCCGACAACCTCTACGCGAGCCTGCAGAACATCTCCATAAAGAAGCTCAACGGCGATATCGTCAATCCTCCCGCAACGGTCGAGAACGGCTCGTCGCTTTCCATTACCGCAACGGCTCCCGACGGCTACGACATCAGCTATATGACGATAAACGGCTATACATTCGCCAACGGTTCGGTTTATACGGTCGATGGCAGAGATGTCAGCATCTTTGTTTCGTATAAGCCAAAGGCAGTTACCGCACAGAGCGATACTCCCTCGCCCTTCGTGACCTCCGTAAGCTCCACGCGCGAGACTACCCCGCCGCCGCCCGTTACAACGTCAACGTCGGCATCCACCGAGCCGGAAGTCACCACTTCACTGCTCGGCGACGATACAACGTCGGAACTTACGCCCGATGATGAGGAACCTATCGACATTGACCCGTCCGACGATGAAACGACAGAGCCGGCTGATGACGGCGACAGCAGCGATCAGTACATCAAAGTTGACAGCGACCTTCAGGATGTCAACGGCGAGAAGGTGCGCATCGTCACACAGAAGGATTACTTCCTCGGCGCGGCTACCGTCAGCCTTACAAATTCCCCGGAATCGTATGCAGCCGCAAAGGACGCGGTGGATTCCATAGAGACAGGCGAATCCATTTACTACGCATTCGATATCAGCATCCTTGACGAACAGGGCAGGAACAATCCCGGCTATCTTGCAAGAGGTTCGGTGACATTCCAGATACCCGTGCCGAACGAGCTTCTCCCGTATGCCGACAACATCCGTGTTTACCACATCGACGATGATACTCCGGAGCTTATCCAAAGCAGCATAGTGACCGATATCAACGGGGTGAAAAGGGTCGTGTTCGACGCAGACAGCTTCTCCCCCTACATCTTCATTGCAGAGCTGGACGAAAGTGTTCCCGTCATAGATGATGCCGACACCACAGCGCCCGCTGTGATAACTCCCGATGATACATCGGCAACGGGCGGCGGAGGAAATATCACCGACGATAACAGCGGCAGTGACGAGCCGAAGATAATCGACGAGAAAACTCCCGACAGCGGCAGCAGACCGTCGTACAACAACGGACTGAACCCCCACACGGGCGTTATCATCGGCGTGACTGTTCCTGCGGCGGCACTCGTGAGCGTGCTGCTCGTAAGGTCGAACAAGAAGCGCAAGCGTACAAGAACAACGATAGATTGATCTTACAGAGTGCGGTGTTTGTTACATCGCACTTTGTTTGTGAACGGAGAACAACATGATATATACACTTACTCTGAACCCCGCGATCGACTACAATATGGAACTCCCGCAGCTGAAAACGGGCGGGGTGAACCGTTCCGCAAAAGAATACATACGTTACGGCGGCAAGGGAATAAACGTTTCGGCGGTACTCGCGCAGCTTGGCGAAGATACCGAAGCACTCGGCTTTATAGCGGGCGCAACGGGCGACAGGCTTGAAGAAGGCGTCCGCGCAATGGGCGTAAAGACGGGGTTTATAAAGCTGAAACGCGGCATGACGCGCATAAACGTGAAGCTGCACGCGGACACGGAGACTGAGATAAACGCGGCGGGTCCGGAGATAGATGATGCGGCGCTCGGTGAGCTTTATGCAAAGACCGATGAACTGCGGGACGGAGACACGGCAGTGCTTGCAGGGAGCGTTCCGGGGTCGCTGCCGCGGGATATTTACGAGCGAATCGCGGAACGGCTTTCCGACAGGGATATCAGGATCGCCGCCGATGCTGAAAAGGAGCTTCTGACGGCGGTGCTGAAATACCGCCCGTTCGTTGTCAAGCCGAACATACATGAGCTTTCGGCGATCTTCGGCGTTGATATCGCCGATATTCCCGCGGCGGAGAAATACGCCCGCGAATTGCAGAAAATGGGCGCAAAAAACGTCCTCGTTTCAATGGGCGGCGACGGTGCGCTGCTGCTTGACGAGGACGGTGATACACATTTCCGCGCGGCATTTTCCGGAAGAGCTGTGAACACGGTCGGCGCGGGAGACTCCATGCTTGCGGGATTTCTCGCGGGTGTCGGTAAGGGGTACGAATACGCGCTGCTGCTGGGGACTGCGGCGGGCGCGGCGACTGCATTCTCCGAGGGGCTTGCGGATAAACGGATGATAGATGAACTTCTGGAACGTTCCGGCGGTGATGAGATATAATGGCACATCTGAAAATCTTTTGCAGACATATCATGCGAATATTATAGAATGGATATAATTAATCCCCGAAACGTATTGATCGTTTCGGGGATTTCAGTCTGTCAAAAAAGCCTTATCTGAATTAAAAAATAATTCGGTGCAGCGTTAGGCTGCCGCAGGTCAAGGGCGCGCAGCCCTTGTGCCGTCTGCAAAGACAGCGCGAACGCGCCGCTGCGCCAACCTTATTGATACACTGCTGAGGGGATATCGGAAGTTCGTCATTCCTCGGTTTTTGCGGGTCGGCGTGTTTTGAAATACAGAACGAACAGACCTGCCGCAAGAAGCGCGGTAGCTGTTGGGAGAATGTATATCGCGATGCCGAATCCCACGGTATCGGCAAATCCGCCGAACACCGCGTTGAAGCCTATATCGAAGAATGTCGCGGCGCTGAGCACGAAGCCGACCGCGGAACCCGCAAGCGAATCATCGAAATATTCCTTTATCAGCAGGACGAGAGTGGGGTAGAGAACGGAAAAGCCGAGTCCCGAAACGCATACCATCATTATCATGTCCCTGCCGCCCGCGATACCGATGAAATACAGCAGGGCGGAGCCTGTGGAGAATATCAGCATACTGCGGAAGATGCCGGCTTTCTGCACGACCGGTGCGAATATGAGCCTGCCTATCGTCATGAAACCGAAGAAGTACGACAGGAACATAGCGGATTCCTGCACGGTATAACCGAGGTGCATACTGCCGTAAGAGGTGAGCCAGTTCTGTAGTCCGTGTTCGCCGATAAAGTAGCATCCTGTTATGATTATGAGCGGTACGGCGGCTTTGTTTTTCAGTATCGCCTTGTATGTTGCAAGAACACTGCGGCGCGGTGCTTTTTTATTTTCTGTTTCTTTTATGTCTTTTTCCGGTTCCGGTATCTTCATGAATATCAGGAAGATGAAGCATACGACGCATATCGAAAGGAATATCATGTTCGCGAGATGCCAGCCGTCGATGCGGTCATTTATCCTGCCGAAAATATTCTGTGTTGCGGTAATGCCTACGCCCTGACAGAAGTTGAAGAGGTTCACGAGCAGTGCCGACGCGGTGAACATCAGCGGTGTTATGATATTCACCGTGGTGGATATCATAGTGGAACCGCCCATGGAGAACATTATGCAGATCAGCAGGACGGTGTAGTTCTCGGTGAATGCGTGCAGCGCGAGTGCGGTGCTCCACAGGATCATCACACCGAACAGGAATTTCTTTTTCGGAACTCTGTCGGAAATGTAGCCGCCCGCGAGCAGGAACAGCAGATTTCCTATGTAGCTCATTGTGATTATCATGGAACCGCCGGTGCCGGAAAGTGAGAATGTTTTTCCGAACTGCGGGAGAAAAACTCCGCGCAGAGAATCCGACGCGGCTGTTATCAGCATGATAAGCGAACAGAATATTATCGGTACTATCTTTTTTTTCATGTTTTGCTTATCTTCCGTTTCTCGCGAATAAAACCGTTCCGTTATTCATATTTATTTTCATGACACTTATGCCGTAGCGTTCGGCTTCATTTTTTCTGCGCACGAATTCGCTGTCCACACTGATCTTCGCTATGTGGTAGATATCGGCGAACGTGAGTGTCTGGGTGCTGGTGCAGCTGTAGCTGAGGTACTTCCATAATGTTTCGTAATTGTTCATATCGGGTCTCCTTTCGCAAAATGAGCAAACAGGTCATCTTTTAAAATTATACAACATTGACCGGAAAAAATCAAGTTGTTGCAAATAAAAATTCACAATTGAGGAAAAATAAAGAAAAAGTATTGACAATAATAATTAAAAATTGTATAATGTACTAAAGGTTTATTATAATTGACCTGTCAATAAATGCGGAGAGAATCACATCGCTGATATCCGCAAAGAAAAATAGGAGGATCATCCGATGGCGAGACCTAAAAAAACAGAAGAAGAAAAGGTAAAGAAGACAACTGCGGCGGCTGCAAAAAATACTGCTCCCGCTAAAGTGAAAGAAGAAACGAAGGCTGCCGAAGTGAAGGACGAAAAGAAAGTCGCTGCCGCTGACGTTAAACCCGCAGCTGTCAAGACTGAAACAAAACCTGCCGAAAAAGCCGCTGTAAAAAAGGCTGTTAAGTCCGCAGATACAAAGGCTGCCGAAACAAAAGAGGAAAAGCCCGCCGCAAAGACAGTGAAGAAGACCGCTGTTAAAGCAGCAGCAAAGACAGAGAAGAAGACCGCTGTTAAAGCAACAGCAGCAAAGACAGAGAAGAAGACCGCAGAAAAGAAAACAACAGCAGCTGAAAAAAAGACCGCCGCTAAGACCGCAGACGCAGGTGCGGAAGTCATCAAGGTAGAGTATGCCGGAGCAAGCTATGATGTCGCAGATGTCAGGGCTGCCGTGTACGCGGATATAAAGAAGAACGTAAAGGGCAAGGTAAAGACTGTTGAGATCTATGTAAAGCCCGAGGACCGCAAGGCGTATTATGCTGTGAACGGCAAAGGCGGATATTCCGTAGATCTTTAAGATGAATATACAAGGCTGCCCCTTTGGAAGGTTCCTGCCGTCCGGGGCAGCTTTTTTGTTGCAATAAATGCTGTGCTCCGTACTACTTGATTTTTCGGCGGAAAAATGATATACTGTAAACAACATATTATTCTCCGAAAGGACAAACGACATGAGCAACGGGATAAGGACAGAAGCCAATGTAACAAGCACATTCAGCTACGCGATGCAGCAGAACTGCATACCGCTCATACGCGAGATAAGGATAGTCAACGAGAGCGGAGAGGATGCGGAAAACATCACCGTAAAGGCGGAATTCGACCCGCCCTTCGCAAAGCCGTTCGAGCAGACTGTACCGACAGTCTCCGCAGGGCGCACGGCGGGTATCTCGCCTGTGAAGATCTCCGTCAGCACCGACCACCTTTTCTCCCTCACCGAAAAGGAGACCGGCAGCATCCATATCACAGCGGAGCGTGACGGCGAAGTGTTATCTTCTGCCGATATCCCCGTTGATATCCTTGCATACGACCAGTGGAGCGGCATCGACATAATGCCCGAACTGCTTTCGGCATTCACCGCGCCCAATCATCCCGCCATTTCCGGTGTCATATCGAAAGCAAGTGAGTATATGCGGCAATGGACGGAGTCGCCCGCGTTCACGGGTTATCAGTCGGAAGACCCGAACATCGTGAAGAAGCAGGCAGCCGCGGTCTATTCCGCTCTGTGCGACGAGGGCATAGCTTATACGGTGCCGCCCGCAGGTTTCGAGAGAGCCGGACAGCGCGTGCGTATGCCGTTCGATGTGCTCGCGGGAAAAATGGGCACCTGTCTTGACCTTACCCTGCTGTATGTTTCCTGCATCGAACAGATCGGGCTGAATCCGCTGATAATACTAATTAAAGGGCACTGTTTCGCGGGATTCTGGCTGGAGGACGAAACATTCGCGGACTGCGCCGAGGACGATGTTTCGGCAGTGAAGAAACGCACCGCCGAGGGTATAGACAAGATATGCGTGGTGGAGTGTACGAACTTCACGGCGGGTGAAAACGTTGATTTCGCTCATGCCGAAAAACACGCTCTCGCGACACTCGATAAAACGGACGAGTTTTTATGTGCGATAGATGTGAGAAGATGCAGGGGCAGCGGCATACGTCCCATGCCGGCAAGGACTCTTGAGAACGGTGCGTACAAGGCTGTGGAGCACGGCGCCGATGCGGTGTCTGATGCAGCCGAGCCGCGTATCATCGACACGTCAAGGCGCGGTGTGACGGCGGAGGAGCGCGAACTTACCAAGCAGATGATCTGGGAGCGCAAGCTGCTCGACCTCAGCCTTCGCAACAGTCTGCTGAACTTTCGACCGTCGGTGTCGAACGTGCAGTTCATGACCGCAGACCTCGCAAAGCTCGAAGATGAGATATCCGACGGCGAAAGCTTCAAAATAATGCCCGCCCCGTCGGAAAACTCTTTCAGACTCACAGACAGCAAAATGTACGAGACAGAGAACGAGCGTGACCTGATAACGTCCATTGCGGAGTCGGAGTTCAAGAGCCACAGACTGCGCACATTCATCAGTGAGGACGCACTTGAAAAAACGCTGAAAAAGCTGCACCGCGACGCTAAGGCGAGTATCGAGGAAAACGGCGCGAACACGCTGTATCTCGCACTCGGCTTTTTGCGGTGGTATGAGACGGACAAGAGCGTGAAGCCCCGCTATGCGCCGCTCATACTTATCCCCGTCGATCTTGTGAAGAAGATACAGGATAAGTCATACTCGCTGAAAATACGCGGCGAGGAAACGCAGATGAACATAACGCTGCTGGAGCTTCTGCGGCAGGACAAGGGCATCGTGATAAACGGACTCGACCCGCTGCCGACGGACGAACACGGCGTGGATATACCGCTGGTGTTCAGCACCGTAAGACAGGCGATAATGCCGCAGAAGCGCTGGGATATCGAAGAGTTCGCTTTCCTCGGACAGTTCTCGTTCAGCCGCTTCATCATGTGGAACGATATACGCACCCGTGCGGACGATCTTGCAAAAAACAAAGTCGTCGCAAGCCTTATGTCCGGTCAGACGGAGTGGGAGAGCGAGGAGGAAGACCTTTCGCCCCACACGCTGGATGAAAAGCTGCTGCCGTCGGATATGGCGGTACCCATGAGCGCGGATTCCTCACAGCTCGCGGCGATATACGAAGCGTCCCTCGGACGCAGCTTCGTGCTGCACGGACCTCCCGGCACCGGAAAATCCCAGACGATAACCAATATGATAGCGAACGCGCTTTTCCACGGCAAGTCGGTGCTGTTCGTAGCCGAAAAAATGGCGGCGTTGTCGGTTGTGCAGAAGCGCCTTAAAAAGATAGGGCTCGACCCGTTCTGTCTCGAACTGCACTCCAACCGTTCGCAGAAGCGCGCGGTATTGTCACAGCTCGAAGAGGCGCTGTCCATGACCCGCATCAAGTCTCCGCAGGAGTATGCGGAGACTGCCGGCAGGCTGCACGCTCTGCGCACGGAGCTCAACGATACCATGACCGCGCTGTACAGGGAGCGCGCCGCGGGGATGTCGGTGTACGATGCGGTCACGGGCTATGAGAGCGTGCGGGAGTATGACGGTCTGATAAAACTCGATGCGGAGTTTCTGCGGGACACCTCCGCGTCCGATCATTCGGCATGGCTCGAGGCGGTCTCGGATATCTCGGCTGCCGGAAAAGACCTCGGCGGTCTGCGGAACTCCCCGCTGAAAAATGTGCGTCTCACGGAATACACGATAGAGCTTCGCGGCGCATTCGCCGAAGCTGCCGGAGAACTTGCAAAGAAGGCGGACGCGGCATCGGAAGCGTATGAGAGGCTGGGGACGGCTCTCGGCTGTACTGTGCCGGACGATATGGCGGGTATCTGCCGCATGACGGAGATGCTGAGGATAGTTACCGCGAAAGATACGCTCATACCCTGCATCGCCGACGGAAGCGCGCCCGACAGCATCCGTCCCGAAACGGAGAAGCTCATCGGCGACGGGCTGCGGCTTATGAAGATACGCGCGGACTACGGTGAAAAGTTCGAGCAGGGAATATGGAACTTCGACGCGGACACTGCGCTGATAAACTGGAAAAAAGTGCAGCAGAGCGGATTTTTCGGAAGGACCTTCGGCTCCGGGAAACAGGTGAAGGAGCTTGCGGTCTATGCGAAAGACCCCGCTTATGTCACCAAGGACAACATGGCGGCGATACTCGGAGAATTGTCGGAATACAAGCAGCTCGCCGCCGCGATAAATGCCGCCGACCCCGCCGTTACGAAATATCTCGGGGAACTCTGGCGCGGGGAAAATACGGCGTTCCCGAAACTGAGCGATGCGGTCGCCGCGTCTTTCGATATCCGCGGACAGCTTGCGGGTATGCCGCCGGAACAGACCGCAGCTATATGCGGGGCGGATCACGGGAAGATCGCGGGGGTGCTGAATGATGCCGGGCAAAGTCTGATGGAACTGCTCGGCGCGTGTGAAAAAATGAAGTCGGACTTCGGCACGGATATCGCGGGGAACTGCGGCGGTACGGGATTTTTCGGGAATGTCCGCGAAGAAGCGGAGGGGTACGTCAGCGCGGCGGGAAGTCTCCGCGACCGCGTAGTTCTCGAAAACGGCATACGGAAACTGAACAGTCTCGGACTGAAAGCCGCAGCCGACGCGTATCTTGCGGGCGCGGTCGATGAAAGCAGCATAAAGCCCGCTCTCACTGCAGCCGTTTGCAAGAGCATCATAACTCACAGCGTTGCCGAAGAACCCCTGCTGAAAGCGTTCCAGGGGGCGGAGTTCGAGCGCACGGCGGCAAAGTACCGCGAGTGTACAGACCGTTTTTCCGAACTCACGGTCGCGGAGCTTGCGGCGAGACTTTCCGCAAAGATACCGAGTGCGGGAAAGGCGGGCGTATCGTCGGAGCTTGCCATACTGCAAAAAGCGATAAAGAGCGGTGCGCGGGGAATGTCCATACGAAAGCTGTTCGACAGCATCCCGAACCTGCTCGGAAGGCTGTGCCCGTGTATGCTCATGAGCCCCATGTCGGCGGCGCAGTACATCGACCCGTCGTTCCGCAAGTTCGACCTCGTGATATTCGATGAAGCGTCGCAGCTGCCGACAAGCGAAGCTGTGGGCGCTATCGCGCGGGGGGAGAATGTGGTGGTAGTCGGCGACCCGAAGCAGCTCCCGCCCACATCGTTCTTCGCTGTGGATCACACCGACGAGGAAAATCTCGACAAGGAAGACCTCGAAAGCGTTCTGGACGACTGCCTTGCTCTTGCTATGCCCCAGCGTCATCTGCTCTGGCACTACCGTTCGCGCCACGAGAGCCTTATCGCTTACAGCAACAGCCGCTTCTACGACAACAGTCTGCGCACTTTCCCGTCACCGGACGATATCGTGTCAAAGGTGAACTGGGTACACGTCGAGGGGTATTACGACAAGGGCGGAACAAAGCAGAACCGTGCGGAAGCGGAAGCCGTCACCGCGGAGATAGTGCGCCGTCTGCGTGACCCGATACTGCGCAAAGACAGCATCGGTGTTGTCACCTTCAACATCATACAGCAGATACTGATAGACGATATGCTCGCCGAAGAACTTCGCAAAGACCCCGAACTGGAGCGCTTCGCGAACGAACAGTACGAGCCGATACTCGTCAAGAACCTCGAAAACGTGCAGGGCGACGAACGCGACGTTATCCTGTTCTCGATAGGGTACGGTCCCGACAAGGACGGAAAGGTCTCGATGAACTTCGGACCCGTGAATCAGGACGGCGGCTGGCGGCGCTTAAACGTTGCGATATCCCGCGCCCGCAAGGAAATGATCGTGTTCTCGGTGATACGCCCCGAACAGATAGACACCGCACGTTCGCGCTCCGAGGGCATAGCGGGGCTGCGGGGATTTCTTGAGTTCACGGCAAAGGGAACGTCCGCGCTGCCGATACGCCACACATCGTCCGCAAAGCAGAGCGGCGGTGAGTTTGCCGGAACCGTGGCGGGTGAGCTTGAAAAACTCGGCTACGGGATAAAATGCGGCATAGGCAGTTCGGATTACAAGATCGACATCGGTGTGGTGGATCCCGACAACGAGGGACGCTACATACTCGGCATACTCTGCGAGAGCGAAACGAACTTCGCGCTCACCAATGCCCGCGACCGCAATATCGTGCAGCCGTCGGTGCTTACGGGGCTTGGCTGGAAGCTCGTTGCCGTGCATATCCTCGACTGGCTCGATGACCCGCAGAAAGTGCTGCGGACGCTGCAAAAAGAGATCGAAGATGCCGTGAACGCCCGGAACGGCGGTGGTGAGGAGCAGGAGGAAGAGGCTCCGCCCGCAAAGCATGATATATCTTTCGAGCGGTAGGAAGCCGCAGAGGACGAAGTCTCCAACGCGTATATACCGTTCGTTCCGGAGGTCATCGGCGATCAGGGATACTTCTTCGACAACAGTTCGACCTCGCAGATAAAGCGGATCATCGAAGCCGCCGTGGAGTGGGAAGCTCCCGTCAGCCGTGACGTGCTTCTGCACTATGTTCTTGCGGCATTTTCAATGAAAAGATCGGCGAAAGCGAAGAGCCGTTTCGCGGAAGTTTTTGACTCCCTCGGGCTCGATACCACCTCGCGCGGCGAACACGTTTTCGTCTGGAAAAAGTCACAGCTCCCGTCGGAATACGCGGAATTCCGCACAGTCGGCGCGAACGGTGAAAAGCGCAAGACCGACGATATCGCAACGGAAGAGATAGCCGCGGCTGTGGTGTATATCCTTCGTTCCGCCGTCAGTCTCGAACGTCCCGAACTCGTCAAAGAGACCGTGAAGCTGTTCGGTGCGGCAAGGACTACCGAAGCCGGTGAGCTTGCAGTCTCCATGGGCATATCTCACGCGGTAAAGAGCGGTAAAGCCGCGGTGGATCAGGACACGGGAAGGATATTATTCTCTGAAGATCATGTATGACATATCTGCGCAGACACGCTCAGACGCTTGCCGGAATTTCAGAAAATCACGATTTCTCTTTACAACGGCGGTCGGATGTGCTATAATAGGCTTGAAAGGAAGTGTTTCCGATGAAAGCTATGAAAATATTCTACGACCTTAACGGGTCGCTGTACGCAAATATCACAAACAAATGTCCCTGCAACTGCTCGTTCTGCATACGCCATAACGATGAGACAGTGGGCGAGAACGAAAGCTTGTGGCTCGAACATGAGCCTGACCTCGACGAGATAAAAGCCGCCTTTGACAAGGTGGATGTTTCAAAGTACGGCGAGGTGGTTTTCTGCGGCTACGGAGAACCTATGGAACGCCCGTGGGATCTGCTCGAAACTGCGAAGTACATCAAGGAAAAGACCGGAATGAGAATACGCATCAACACGAACGGGCTTGTTTCGCTGATGCACCCCACCTTCGACCTGTATTCCATGCGCGGTATCATCGACAGCATCTCCATAAGCCTGAACGCGTCCGACCCCGACAAATACTACGAGATAACAAAGTCGCGCTTCGGTCTGCCGTCCTACAACTCCATGCTGAATTTCGCTATCATCGCACATTCGTTCATTCCCGACGTGAAGCTCACCGTTGTTGACGTTATCGGCGAACAAGAGATCGGGAAGTGCCGTGAGCGCGCAAACGACATCGGTGTGCCGCTGCGTGTCAGAACGTTCATCTCTAACAACAGGGAGTACGATTGATATGCTTATAAGACTTGCGGGGCTGGTGCCGGAATCTTACGTTGACGGTCCCGGCATCCGCTTCACTATATTCGTGCAGGGCTGCCCGCATCACTGTGAGGGCTGCCACAACCCGGAGACACACGATTTTTCCGCCGGGCGGCTCGCCGATACCGACAGGCTGTACAAAAAGATAAAGCAGTTCCCGCTCGTGAAAGGCGTAACGTTTTCCGGCGGGGAACCGTTCTGTCAGGCTGAACCGCTGTGCGACCTTGCGGAAAAGCTGAAAGCCGACGGGTACCACCTTATGAGCTATTCGGGCTGGACGTTTGAACAGCTGCTGGAAAAGAGCGGGAGAGAGCCGTTCGTCGGTAAGCTGCTGGGACTGCTGGATGTGCTCGTTGACGGGAGGTTCGTGCTTGCGGAAAGAACGCTCGAGCTGCACTTCCGCGGCAGCCGCAACCAGCGTCTGATAAACGTTCCGGAAAGCCTTGAAACGGGAAAGGCAGTAACAGTTGAACTATAAAAAGATAATATCATATATTATGGCTGCCGCACTTATTGTGACAGCCTTGTTTACGGTAACGGGCTGCCGTGACGGCGGTGATGACGACGAGACAAAAGGTTCCGACGCGTGGCTCACTTCCGTGATACAGGGAAACCCTGCTACCCTCGACCCGCAGACCTGTGCCGGAGACAGCTCCGCGCAGATGATCTCCTGCGTGTTCCGCGGGCTTTACCGCAGGGAGGACGGCGGCAATGTCGTGCCTGACCTCGCGGAGAGCGTTTCGGTCAGCGATGACAGGCGCGTGTGGGACTTCACGATACGCAAGGGAGTGCAGTGGTACGGGCAGGACGGTTTTACCGCAGAGTGTACGGCGGAGGATTTCGTTTTCGCGTTCAGGCGGCTGGTAAATCCCGCGCTGCGCTCAGAAAACGCGGAGGACTACTACTGCATAAAAAACGCAAAGCAGATACATACCGGCAATATAAAAGACCTCACGCAGCTCGGCGTTGAGGCGGTCGGCACATACGAGCTGAAAATAACGCTCTGCGAGCCGCGCATAAACTTTGAGGAACTGCTTGCCGCCCCCGCTGCCATGCCTTGCAGCAGTGAGTTTTACGAACGCGCCGAGGGGCAGTACGGACTTG
>CAMHBE010000021.1 GCA_946183095.1 uncultured Clostridia bacterium
GGCATCCGACGGATATACCACGGATCGTATGGCACCCGATACATCCGGCAAATCAAAGTTCTATTTCTCATTTACAACGACAGCATATTATAAACATAACAGCATAACAGTACAGGATATCATCAATAATGAATGCGAACCGGACGGCGGTTCTCCGGCACCTGCCACTGATCCTCCGCTTCCCCCTCCGTTCGCATCCACAGGTCAGGAGCTTGACGGAAAGAGCGACCGTGCCGTTATTATCGATACAGACTATATTTCCGACAAGACCTACTTCCAGAGCGATACTACCGTTTTCCTCAGCGGTACGCGTCCCAATAATTTCTATGGCGGCGTAACCGCTTCGGGCTCGCTTTATCTCTGCGGTCAGACACAGACCACTGTGCCTGCGCCTACCGCTTCGGAAAGACATGACTGGTTTATCGGCGGCGATCTCGCTCTGCTGAACGATAATACATCCTTCAACCTTAACGGGAACAACCTGTATGTGAACGGTGACCTTATTATCGCAACGCAAAATCCGATAAGAGCCGCAAACATATTTGTTTCGGGTAATGTTTATGTCCTTAAGGGCAAATTCCCTGTAACCGTGACCGGAGATTCCACATCTTCGACCGAACCTACAAGATCGGGCGGTCTGTTCGTCGGCGGAAGTGTGAAGGCAGGAGCAGCTGACAGTATGACCTTAACCGGTTCCGTACCGTCGCGCAATGCTTCATGGCACACTGTCGGTGATATGATCAGAGGGATACAGTCCGCGGTCAACCTTGCAAGAACAAGATCGGGCGGCTCGTTCAGTTATGCCGGTCACACCAATACCGCAAGCGGTGACGGTCTTACAAACGGCTGGGATCTCCACGGAACTCTCAGACAGGGTTCCGGCGGAACGGTCTCCGGATGGAGCGGAAGTGTACCGAGCGCAAACCCCGGTACATACGATCCTAATACCATAAGTGTAAATGTTGCTAAGCAAACTCCGAACGGAAGTACCTATGACCATGACCTGGTAAGTATGACAGTCGGTGAGATCTTTGATCCCAGCAACGAAGCGAGCCCTATCCACGAGATAACTTTCAATAACTATACACCCGATCAGGAGACCTACGATAATTTCCTTGCACTTGACTTCACGAACGCTTGTATAGATGATTCGTCAGCATGGTCATGGAACCTCGCAGGTAATTATGCCACTATTGATTTTGAGACAGCAAGCGGCATCGACGCACATGGCGAGAGAGACAATTCCGGCAACTTTACGTTCACATTCTATTCAACGAACGGACAGGAGATCACGGTCGAGCAGGCAGGAAACAATGGACCTGTCACTACAAAGATACCGTGGTGCAAGGAAGGCTACAGACTTCTTATAAAGGAATCGGTCAACCCGTGGTATGCTGCCGGTGCAGGGTTCCCGTTTGCCGGCAATGGTGAGAAAAAGATACTTTTTGAGACTATACCCAACACCTATAAATCCGACGGTACGATCGATGTCAATAACACATTGAAAGTTGTGCTCATGGGCAATATCGATGACGGAAGCGCAAAACAAAAGGATATCAACGGATATAACGCTTTCTCATGGATGGGCAAGAGCTATAACGGTTCTGACTGTGATGACTGGATCCTTGCGACCGGTGAAGACTTTTCTTCCAATGTTAAAGGCGCACTGATGTTCGAGATGGGAAATCTCGATTCAGGCGGAAATTATATACCGTATGATCCCGATGAGAGCGAATACAGCATAACCTACTTCACATCTCAGAGAGAAGGCGTCTGCACGATCGACCAGAAAGATAAAATGCAGGAAACGGCATCTCAGCCCTGGGAAAATGAGAACGCACCTAAATCTATGCTTATCTCCGGAACGAGTGACGCCGACCCTGATTATGAGAACCGTATAATGCTGGTGTCGAACCAGAACTATGATACGGCGATCAACGCATACAGAAAGGGCGGATTGTTCTGCGGTTACTATTATGCGCCAAACGCCTCGCTTTACAGCTACGGCGACGGTAAGATACCGATATTCGGAGGTCTGATAGTATCGGACTATGCCGCGATCGACGCAAAGTTCATCTACTGTGAACCCGATCCGCAGATCATGTCAGAACTTCTGAAATCTATGACAACCCCCGGCGGCGGAACACCTCCTTCGGTTACTCCTATGCCTACAGACGGTATATGGCATACTTCCGGTGATACGATCATGGGCAGAAATTACCTCGGTTAAATCAAATGGCGATTCCCGCCCTCGGATGATCGGGGGCGGGGTATATGAAAGGACATCGTAAAAATGAGAAAAAGATTATTATTCCGCAACACAGGTTTTACACTTGTAGAGTGCGTTATTGCGATAGCCGTTTTTGCCATTCTAACGGTAATGACCCTTATGATAATGGCAACCACTGTAAAAACTCAGAAGAAATCCACAAAAGCGGAGGAAGACCTTAACACTCTTGTACAAAATGTTGTTGAGGATGAATCCAACAAGAAGTACGGTGCCGATACAAAAACTCTGATGATGAAGGTCGGCAGCAGCGGTAAGGATTTCAGCATGACGTACAGCACCATAGACGGCTATAAGAATTTTGTGACTTGTCCCAACTGCCACGAAATGTACAACAACCTTGATTTTATGGGAGATGCTTACAGCACAGCGCAGTATGCAGCCGATATGACCGACCCGGTAAAGAAGACCAACAAGGCAAGCTTCTGGTTCGATCCCAACACTATGAATTATTGCTGTCCGAACTGCGGATTCAGATTCAGAAATACACTTGAGTGCCTTTCGTGTAACGCAAGCGGTCCTATGAACGCTTTTACGTTTGACCATTTCACCGGCAACTACTATTGTCCGGACTGCGGCAGCGGCAATGTCAGGGAGCAGGGTCTTGATGTAAGAGCGACCGGAGATTCTGATTTTGCTATCGGTGCTATGAGCCCCAATGCTATCAGATATGGCGATATCTCGGAAAATATGCCCGAAGAAGACGATGTGAAGAAATTCATGAAGATATCGGGCGCGGCTGATGAGTCTTTTCGTGTTACCCTGACTTATACTCCGAATGCAAATATTGCGCTGCCCGGCAGATATAGACTCAGAGTTGATAATCTGCACGTAGTAGCGGGAGAGAGCGCAAGATTCTCCATGACTCTGCCTCCTTGCTATATCTGCAATATAACATCCAAAGATACCAATATCCAGGGTCTGAGTGATACTCAAGGCTCCGTGCTGCTCAGCCAGAGTGCGGATCCGGCAAATGCGGCAGACACAGGCAGGCTGCTGGTAACAAACCTGAACAGTACATTTTCAAGTTTTGAGCTCCAATTCACTCTGACAAATTATGAAAACAACAACTCGTTCGATTACGATTACAGTGACGGACTTATGAAATTCTGGTTTGGCAACACATCCAATACAGTAAACTATCCTAAGACATAAGGTGAGGTGACAACTGATGTTTAAGCTTCTCAGAAAACGTCTTTTCAGGACGAGCAAAACCAAGGGATTCACACTCACTGAGCTTGTTGTTGTTGTCGCTCTCATTGCTATCATGATGGCGTGTCTTATGGCATTTGCCCGGCCTGTGCGGCAGCTTCTGAACGGGTCAACAGCAAAATCAGACGCATTAACGATAAATGAAGTTCTGGGAACATATCTCGAAAGAAAACTTTCCTACGCGCATAATGTTCATGTTTTTTCCGGAGTGACATACAACGAGTCGGATGTGGCAATGAGCAATATTTACGACTCGATGGCGTCGAGCTACAGTTCGGATAAGGATACGCCCGGTATGATAGTCCTCAAATTCGACCTTGATGATGATTCGGATCCCAAGAGCAAGACTTTTAAGATCTATGAGGTCAAAATGAAGAATGACAGCTCCATGCCGGCGCTGGATGATGATTATCTTGCGTTCAGCAATGATTTTTACGGCGGGTACGAATATCTCATGACCTGTGAAGATATCGTTCCCAAAATGAATAATCAGAAGAAAAGAGCTTATCTTGATTTTAAGATCCAGACGTTCGATTTTGGACGTGACTACGAAAACGGGTTGGATGATCTTCTCATAACCGGTTATTATACGAATCAGGATACGCATGCCGTTTCCGATTATATAAGAGAAACAGAACTGATACACGAACGTACAAATGTTGAGAGTATTTCTTTCTCACTGCAGAATGTGAGAGTCAAGTCGGCATCACAGGTCAATGATAACGGTACTCCGTCAGATGATACCGACGACTTCTACGAGACCGATACTGTCTTTGAGCCCGGCAGTGACCTGACGATCACACGTGGAAACGCCCCCGGAGTTTACGGAACGGATGTAGTCATAATGTATAACATACATCATTATGATATAGGTTGAGTTACCCACATTACCCCAAAGCCGTGCAGTTCACTGCACGGCAGGGGTGACAGTGATCAGCGCACAGGGCTGATGTGCGTTGATCACTGTTTCATAATTTTCCGCAAAAAAATAACGCACCGCGTATTTCAGCGATGCGCCATATAAATACGGGTCAGATGAGTCCCGTGTACCATGAAACTATCGTTTCACCGAAGATGTACGCTGCGAAAATACCGACTGAGAGGTATGGACCGAACACGACCTGACGCTTGCAGCTCACGGAGCGGATCTTTCCGTTCTCCACATACGAGTCGGGATCCTTCTCACTTCGGATGTTCTCTATCACTATAGATATGCCGAACTTCGAGATATCGGGGAGTTCCTCTTCCAGCATACGGTTGAGCGCCGGGATATCGGGCTTGCCGTTCCAGAGCTTCTCGTCGATGCACTCAGGCTCGATATCGGCGTTTCCTTTGAAGAGGCTGCCGTATATCGCTTCGGTCTTGCCTTCGATAACATATATGCCGTTCCCTTTCTGCTCGTCGTACCACTTTGCAGCGATTTCCGCGGACTTCTCTCTGGCACGTTTCTTCGCGCCTTTGGGAACTGACAGCAGTTCGATGCTCCCGCCTATCGCGCCGAGCACAATGCCGATCGCAGCGGCAGGGATGATGTTCTTCCAGCCGAGGAGCAGCCCGGCAGCCGCCATGAGCTGCATATCACCGCCGCCCATCGCGCCGAACATAGCAAGTACAGCGAACGGAACGGATATCGCGGCAGCACCGATAAGGTGATCGTACCACGGCATATTGAACACCGCCATTGCCGCACGTTCAAGAGTGTTTCCGGAAGGTACGGCATCCGGGTCGTAAATGACAGCTGAAACTATGGTCGCCGCAATGCCCAGCGCAGTGATGACTATGCTGCACCCGT
Organism: uncultured Clostridia bacterium; assembly: GCA_946183095.1. GTDB lineage: Bacteria > Bacillota > Clostridia > Oscillospirales > Ruminococcaceae > Ruminiclostridium_E. The sequence continues at coordinate 5,292 of CAMHBE010000021.1, forward strand.
AGGGTATCTCCATACGGTCGATATCAACGCCGCTCGCAACTATCAGCGCGGCGATGAGCACGAACATGATGCCGAGACTTGCGGACAGTCCGAGGAATATTATAGACAGTGTGTAGGCAACAGCCGTGGTTAGCTCGACTATCCAGTATCGCGGAGATATCTTCGCCTTGCAGAAACGGCACTTGCCGCCTAAGAATATGTAGCTCAGTATCGGGATAAGGTCGATGTTTGAAAGCTGTTTGCCGCAGCTCATGCAGTGTGAACGGTTGTGTGCGCCGGAGATCGGTTCGTGGCGCGGAACACGGATTATCACAACATTGAGGAAGCTGCCGATGACTGCACCGAGAACAAATGACATCACGATGAATATAACGGTGTAGTAAACGGGAAACCTGTCGTCGAATATACTTAACATAATTTCTCTTCCTTTCGGATAGTATTGGTTGAACTTCCGTTCATTGTTCCTATACATTTTATCACAAAACAGCGCCGATATCAACCTTTTTTATCTTTATTTTCTGAAATTTATTGCCGGGGGTCGAAAACTCCCGTATAAATAAATCACACCGGCAGCGCCCGCAAGTGCTGCTGCGTGAAAAACCGGAGGTCAGCAAATGAAAAACATACCCATAGGTCAGATACTGCTCGAAAGCGGCTACATCACGAAGCAGCACCTTGAAGATGCGCTCGTCAAGCAGAAAGAGACCGGCAAAAAGCTCGGTGATATGCTGCTTGATCTCGGATACGTTTCCGAGACTCAGCTCGCTCAGGCATTGTCGCAGAGACTGAAAGTACCGTTCATTGATCTTACAACGACTAAGATCGAGACGGAAGCTGTAAAGAAGATACCGGAGGCAGTCGCAAAGAAAAACTGCGTCATTGCGTATAAGATCAACAACGGCAGGCTTTACGTCGCTACAAACGACCCCGTAAACTTCTATATCTTTGAGGAACTGAAGATACAGACGGGAATGGAAATAAACGCCCAGCTCGCGACACGTTCGTCGATCACCGAGGCTATCGGAAGAGTTTACTCGGCGGCGACAGTGTCCAACGTTATGGGCGATATAGATAAGGAATACGACGCGAACGCCGCACTCATGCAGGAGCAGGCGGACGGTTCCGAAGAGCGTATCGACAACGCGCCTGTAGTTAAGCTCGTAAACACTATCATCGAGTCGGCGTACCGCGACAGGGCATCCGATATCCACATAGAGCCTTTCAAGGACAGAACGCGTATCCGTTACCGCATCGACGGCGAGTGCGTCGAGAAAATGGCGGTCAAGCCCGCTGTACATAACTCCCTCATCACGCGTATCAAGATCCTCGGCGGTATGAATATCGCCGAAAAGAGAATACCGCTCGACGGACGTTCCTCGGCGGTCATCGACGGCGTTACGCAGGATCTTCGTATCTCCACTATCCCGACCGTTTACGGCGAGAAATGCGTTATACGTCTTCTTGCAACGGGCGACGAGAAGGCAAGAAAGATAACCGACCTCGGTATGACGGACTACAACTACGAGATGTTCAAGCAGATGATACGCTGTCCTAACGGCGTTATGCTGGTAACGGGACCTACAGGTTCGGGTAAATCCACGACGCTGTACGCTACCCTCGGTGAGCTGTCAAAGCCGAACGTAAACATAGTAACGGCAGAGGACCCTGTCGAAAAGAAGATCGACGGTGTAAACCAGTGTCAGATGAACGAAAAGGCGGGCATGACCTTCGCGGCTGCACTGCGTTCCATACTCCGTCAGGACCCCGACATAGTCATGGTCGGTGAGATCCGTGACGGTGAGACGGCGGATATCGCTATCCGTGCGGCTATCACGGGACATCTGGTGCTCTCGACACTTCATACGAACGATGCCGCATCGACTATCCTTCGTCTTGTGGATATGGGCGTTGCGCCTTACATGGTGGCGACTTCGCTGATAGGCGTTATAGCTCAGCGACTTGTAAAGCTGCTGTGTCCCGAATGCCGTGAGAAGATACTGCTGACAGACCCCGCTGACCTGCGTCTTGTCGGCAAGGATCAGCCGGTAGAAGTTTACCAGCATCACATCGGCGGATGCAGAGCCTGCCACAACACAGGTTTCAGAGGAAGAACCGCTATCCATGAGATAATCGTTTCGACCAACGATATCAAGGAGCTTATCGCAAACAACGCTACAGCCGAGCAGATAGGCATACAGGCGCGCAAGAACGGTACAAGACTGCTTCGTGACAACGTTGCGGACATGGTACTCGAAGGCAGAACGACAATGGACGAACTCGTAAAGGCAACATACTCCGTATAACGGGGATATTAAGGAATGGAGAAATAATATGAGCAGCAACAACGTAATAGATATTAACCAGATACTCGACGAAACAAGAGCTATGGGCGCATCCGACCTTCACTTTACCGCAGGTCTTCCTCCGATAGTAAGACTTCACGGTAATATCAAAAAGGTGTCGGGTTATCCGGACTGCACAGAGCCGATAATAGTAAATGTCATCAACCAGATAACCTCCATAAAGCACAAGCAGACGATACAGAAAGGTCTTGACGCCGACTTCTCGTATGTTTCCAACTCCGGTCACCGTCACCGTGTCAACGTGTACAGACAGCGCGGATATCACGCTGTAGCAATGCGACTGCTGCGTAACGATATCCCGACGCTCAAAGACCTGTATCTGCCCGAGATACTCGGTGACTTTGCGCTCAAACCCCGTGGACTTGTGCTCGTAACGGGACCTACAGGTTCGGGAAAATCCACGACTCTCGCGGCAATGATCGACCACATCAACCGCCAGAAGAACTGCCATATCATAACGATAGAGGACCCGATAGAGTATCTGCACAACCACAAGCAGTCCATGCTCAACCAGCGTGAGATAGGCGTCGATGTTGACAGCTTCGCAGGCGCTCTCCGTGCTGCACTTCGTGAAGACCCCGACGTTATCCTCGTCGGAGAGATGCGTGACTTTGAAACGATAAACGCTGCGGTAACTGCCGCAGAAACGGGACATCTCGTTCTCTCGACACTTCATACCACCGGCGCGGCTGATACCCTCGACCGTATCATAGACGTTTACCCGCCTCACTCGCAGGGTCAGATACGTTCACAGCTCGCGAACTCTATGGTAGGCGTTGTATCGCAGACCCTCTGCGCGACCACCGACGGCAAAGGTCGTGTCGCGGCACTCGAAATAATGGCGGCAACAGACCCGATCAGAGCGATGATCCGTGAAGGTAAGATATTCCAGATACCCAGCTCTATCGCAACAGGACGCAAGGACGGTATGTTCTCCCTCGACCAGGATCTTGCAAGACTCGTAAGAAACGGTCGTATCTCCAACGAACTCGCCCTCTCCAGATGTCAGGATCCCTCCGAGTACAAGAGATTCCTCCAAATGACATGACCTCACTCCCCGTGCAGCATTGCACGGGGTTTTTGTTGAGAGGAGGAGAAGGGGACGCTGACGCTTGAGAGTGTGAGAGGGCGCTTACGCTTGAGATTTTGCCCTACGCGGGCGGCGGGGCACTCGGTGCCCGGACGTTACACGCCGCACAGATGTTGCTGAGACTTATCAGGCGGCAATATGCGGCGCGCTCCAAACCGACAAGTTCTGCCCCCAGACAGCAGCTTCCTATATGACCGGTTTTTTGCAATACACGAGAAAATGATGTAGTGATGATGCACAAAAATATAGGGCGGTGCGATTCGAGATTTGTGTAAGTGTAATGAATATTTGAAAAAAGTGCATTTTTTTGAAAAAAGCGTGTCACTTTTTGGTCGCTATCGACGTTTTATATTATAGAAGCGTGAAAAGTAAGCCCCCTACAATCCGGCAGACTTAATCTGCACCTTCGGAAAGGAAGGACAAGCCGTAACCGGCAAACACTCTTTTCCTTTCTTCGGCTAATTGCAAGTCACAGCAGCAGACGGGATTTGTCAAGGGGGAGGCTTCAAAATTTTTTCATCCCGATAACCGAATGAAAAAAATTTGGAGTACCCTTTACAAATTCCGGCTGTCTGCGGTATAATTGCAATGCCGAAGGAAGAAAAGTTTTTTCATCACAGTTTATTTTTTTAACACGGAGGAATATATTATGAGATTCAAGAGATTTACAGCCGCAGCTATGGCGGCAGTTCTCGCGGCAACATCCACAGGCATCTACGCCTACGCTGCCGAAGACGCGGCAATGAAGACCGCCCTTACCTACGTCAAGGAGCGCTTCACTATCCCGGAAAATTACTCCACCTTTACCTACAGCACAAGCACCAGCATGGGCAAGACCCAGTACCAGTTCAGGTGGCAGGACCCGAATGACATTGAATACGGTTCGAGCATTCAGGTGAACATTGTCGGGAGGGTTATAAAGAATGTCCGCATCTACGACAAGAACACCTACAACTGGGATCGCTCATTTGCGAAGATGTCAGACGAAAAGCTGATAGCCGCCGCAAAGAAATACATAAACGCACTGAACCCGACGATCACTGCGCAGACCGAGATACTCGACGACACGTTCAGGATAAACCTTGCCGGCAATGTCGCGTCACTGCGTTTCAGACGCGCGGTGAACGGCATACCCGTAACGGGTCAGACAGGCTATGTCAACATAAACAAGAACACCGGCGAGCTTATGGAATATTCCTACAACTGGATCCCCGGTGCGACATTCTCGACCGCTGACGGTGCAATAACTCTTGACGCGGCAAAGAAAGCATACCGCAAGAACTTCGACTCCGAGCTTGTTTACACTATAGCGTACAAGTGGGACGAAGAAACGTTCAAGCGCGTAGAAGAGCCGCACCTTATCTACAGCCAGACAAATAGCGGGCAGATAAACGCTTTCACCGGCGAGATATCCACTTTCAAAGATTACGGCTACTATGACAACGGAGACGATGTAATGGAAGAAGCCGAATTTGATGAAGCGGATGATGCAAATCCCGCTACCGGCGGAGTCGACAACACCGTAACTTTCACAAAGGAAGAGATCGAAAAGCTCGAAAAGGAAGGATCCATGCCCTCCGCAGAACAGTCTCTCGCGGAACTCAAAAAGCTCGGCATCTTCTTCCTGCCCGATTCCGTCGAAGTCGATTCGCAGAATCTGTACTTTGATGACGATAGCGGCTACTACATCAGAAATGTTTCTTTCACCTCGAAATACGAGGATTTCATTGACCTCAACAATGAGGAGATCATCCCCAGACCCGCAAATGTCAACAGTGACCGCAAAGTTTCCGGCAGCTTCTCGATAAGACCCGAAACAGGCGAGCTTCTGTCGTTCTATAACTATAACGCCGATACCGGCGACGACCTTTCCGATGCAAAGGCAAGGGCAAAAGCGACTTCCGCTCTGAAAAAGCTCCTCGGCGACAAGTACAGCAAATTCGGCGTAATGGAGCAGAAGTCGGAATCCGCTATCGCTGAAAGATTTGATAAGGAAACGGGTGATGTCATTCCCGGCACGCCCAGAACAACAAAGAGAAACTACTCCGCGAACCGCGTTGAATATGACATAAAGTGCAGAGAGGAATACTACAGCATCTCCGTATCCAACAACGGCTATATCAGCGATTACAACGTAAACTACAACGAAAAGGTGCAGTACCCCAAGCCCGATAATATCATCAAGAAGGGTGCCGCATACACGAAGTTCTTCGAGCAGGTTCCCTACGCTCTCAAATACCGCTGCGCGTATGATACAAAGGAAAAGAAGGTAGTTACCGCGCTCGTATATGCAGCCGACAACACAGTTCAGATAGACGCGTTCACCGGCAAGATGACGAACTGGGACGGCAGCGAGCTGCCCGCAGTCACCGAAGACGGAGATTACACCGACCTCGAAGGCAGCAAGTACGCGGCTTATGCGAAGAAACTCGCAAGCTACGGCGTCAAGCTCATGGACGAGAACGGAAAGCTCAACGAAGATCAGGCTATAACCGGTTCGGACTTTTCCGCTCTGCTTATGAGGTCGGTCGGTCTGTACTACTACTTCAACAACACAAGATATGACGATTCGGAAGAGCTCACGTTTGCTCAGAAGCTCAAAGGTTCCACAAAACTCCGCAGACGCACCGCCGCAATGATGCTCGTTTCGGCAAGTCTCGGCGGCAGGAACATCGAGAAAGTCGCTGAACTCCCCGGTATCTACAAATCCTCGTTCAGCGATGTCAAGGACAGCGATGCTTATGTCGGATATATCGAGATAGCGAACGCTGCGGGACTTCTCACAGGCACAAAGGATAAGTTCTACCCGAAGGCAGCATTCACCAGAGGTGCCGCGATAAAGCTCGTATATGATATACTGAACAAGTAACGAATGACGGCTTCTGACCCGAAAGGGTCTTATCCTCCATATTTATGGCAGTCATCTGCCGTACATTGCCCGCCTTGTGTGCAGCTTACCGCTGTACACAGGGCAACGGACAGTGTATCGTATTTCCCAAGCCACACCTTTCCATAAAATATCTCTATCTCTATGGCAGAGCCGTACAGACTTCGGTTTGTGCGGCTTTGTCATTTATTCCTTATTGTGAATATAGCTGTTTCGGCAAGCTGAATATTTTCTTTGATAAAAATGTTGACTATCGTGCGAAAAAATGATATAATAATTCGATAGGACTTTATCGGAACTATCGCGGCGGGAAGCCTGCCGCACAGGATATAAGGAGATGCAGAAAATGACAGTAACAAAAGATACACTTATAGGTGAGATACTTTACGAGAACGCGGAGGCTGCCGCACCCTATTTCTTTGAAATGGGAATGCACTGCCTCGGCTGCCCGGCTTCAATGGGTGAAACTATCGAAGAAGCGTGCATGGTACACGGTGCCGACCCCGACGACCTTGTAGAAACACTTAACAAGGTGCTCGGCGGTAATGCGGAAGCTGCCGCACAGTGATAAAGCTCGACGACAGGCTTTCGGCTATAGCCGCGCTCGTCCGCACCGACAGGAGGATATGTGATGTCGGCACCGACCACGGACTGCTGCCGTGTTACCTCGCGCAGTGCGGCGCAAAGCGCGTTATAGCGTCCGACGTGAACGAGAATCCACTTGCCGCGGCACGCGCGAACGTTGAAAAATACGGCTGTTCGGGCAGTGTTGAACTTGTGCTCTCCGACGGACTGAAAAGCGTCCCGCCCTGCGACGATATCATCATTGCGGGAATGGGCGGTGAGCTTATCGCGGATATCATCGGAGGATGCGGTTTCGTTACGGCGGACACCCGTTTTATTTTGCAGCCTATGACAAAGGCGGAGCACCTGCGGCGGTATCTTTACCGCGAGGGTTTTGAGATAATGCAGGAAAACGGGGCGTACAGCGGCGGCAAGGCATACACGGTGATGCTGGTGCGGTACACGGGCGTTAAGTGCGGGATAGACGACAGGTTCGCGTATTTCGGCAGATGCACCGATGAGCGGTATATAAGAAAAGTGAACGCGCAGCTTGAAAAACTCGCGAGAAGCGACCCGAAGCTGCTTGAAATTATCGGACACCAGACGGAGGTTTAATTATGACAGTAGGAGAAGTTTACGATTATCTGAACACAGTAGCGCCGTTCAGGCTCCAGGACGATTTCGACAATTCGGGACTGCTGGTCGGCAGCCGTGACAAGGAAGTTTACCGCATCGCTGTATGTCTCGATATCACGAATGATGTGGTCGAGGAGTGCGAACGCACCGGCGCACAGCTCGTAGTCTCGCATCACCCTGTCATATTCAACAGGATAAGGACGCTCAGCGAGAACAGCCCGGTCTATAGGCTGATAAAGTACGGCATTGCGGCGATATGTGACCACACCCCCCTCGACATGAACCGCGGCGGCATCAGCGACGTTATGTTTGAGATGATGGGTTTCGGCGACCCGAAAAGTTCCCCGGTGCTCGACCTCAAATACCCCGATAAGAATATAGGCTACGGGCGTATCGCCTACCTTGATTTTGAGATAAGCGCCGACGGGCTTGCGGAGAGCGCAAAGAACGCTTTTTCATGCAAGGGCGTGAAATACTGCGACGGCGGCAGGAGCATCAAGAGCGTTGCGGTGTGCAGCGGCGCGGGCAACGATGAGGTATATAACTGCATAAAAATGGGTATCGACGCTATAATCACCGGCGATGTCAAGCACCACGCTTTCGTTGATGCGCGCAACGCAGGTGTTACCGTTATCGACGCGGGGCATTACGCTACCGAGAATATCATCATCGGCACTCTAAAGCAGAAGCTCGCGGCGCACTTCCCCGAAGCAGATATATTCGAGCCGGAGAGCAATGCGGAGATATGCAGGTATATTTAAGGGCGGCATAAAGCCGGCGATGACGGGATAGTTCCGCTGACCTGACGGTGTCGGA
>CAMHBE010000022.1 GCA_946183095.1 uncultured Clostridia bacterium
AGGGGCAACGGTCTGCCCTTCATCGGACTGTACGGCGCTTGCTCCACCATGGCGGAAAGCCTTGCAATGGCATCCGTGTTCATCGACAACGGCATAGGGAAATACTGCGGGGCGCTGACATCGTCGCATTTCTGTTCCGCGGAACGGCAGTTCAGGTTTCCGGAAACCTACGGCGGTCAGCGTCCCCCGACCTCACAGTGGACGGCTACGGCGAGCGGCTGCGTGATAGTCGGACAGCACTCCGCTCCTCCCTACATCCGCTCCGTAACGATAGGAACGGTCATCGACATGGGCATAAAGGACGCGAACAACATGGGCGCCGCAATGGCACCCGCCGCGTATGATACACTGAAAAAGCACTTTGCGGACACGAACACCTCCCCCGATGACTACGACATGATAGTTACGGGCGACCTCGGATTTGTGGGCGGCGATCTGCTTCGCGACCTGTTTTTGCAGGACGGCACCGACCTCGGCGATAAATACACCGACTGCGGTATGCTGCTCTTTGAGCGGGAAAAGCAGGACGTACACGCGGGCGGTTCGGGGTGCGGGTGCAGCGCCTCGGTGCTCTGCGGGCATTTTCTCCCGCAGCTGCAAAAAGGCATACTGCACGACATTCTCTTTACCGCGACAGGCGCGCTGATGTCAACTACGCTGGTGCAGCAGGGCGAGAGCATCCCCGGCATAGCGCACTGCGTTCACATCAGCAGTTCGGGAGAGATCCCGCGAACGGAGGGTTGAAAAAATGGATTATTTGTGGGCATTCATCACAGGCGGTGCATTGTGCGCGGTCGGTCAGCTCCTTATCGACCTGACCGCGATGACACCCGCCCGCATACTTGTGACTTACGTTGTGTCGGGGGTATTCCTCGGCGCGGTGGGAATATACGAGCCGCTCACCGAGTTTGCGGGAGCGGGCGCTACGGTACCCCTGACCGGCTTCGGCTACAACCTCTCGCGGGGAGTGCGTGAAGCCGTAGAAAAAGACGGGCTTATCGGAGCACTCACCGGCGGGCTGGAAGCCTGTGCGGGCGGTATAGCGGCGGCTGTGCTGTTCGGGCTTCTCGCGGCGGTGATATTCCGCAGGGGAGACAAGACCGCAAAACTCGTAAGGTGAGCGGATATTGTCACTGTCTTTCATCAGCACTTGAAATAGTCCGTAAAATGTGATATAATAAATAGAATGTCATATCGCAGGAATGTCGTGTCGGGGGTGAAAAAGGTGGAGATGTCTGAACTTGTGTCATACGCACTGCAAAAATACGGCATCACGCCTGTACCGGACAGACTCGGAGCCGAGACCGTCATGGTGCTGAACCATCCCGTCACCGGCAGACCCATCGCTTTTCTGATGCGGCAGTGGGACTCCGACAGCGGCACGATGCTGGAATGCTGTGATATAAAATGCGGCGCGGACGCTCCCGCCGCTGCTTCGGGGAATTACATCTCCCGCGGAGTGAGAATGCAGAGCGCAAACTGGGTGAACGTTCTTTTCTGCAGTTCCGCCGATCCGGATGTGGTCTGCGGACTGTTCGACCGCGCGGTAAAAACCGGTGACAGTCACGGATTCACGATAGTGATCGACCCGACTGCGCCTTTCCGCAAGACCGCGTACAGCGAAACGCCGATACCGTACGCGGACAGCGGCAGCGACCCCGCAAAGAAGCTGATACCGCAGAAATTGAGGCAGCTCAGACGAATGTTTGAATACAGCCGCGAGATAACGCGTTCGAGAGCGGAGGCGTTCTATAAACAGGCAGTCTTCATGAAGGACTACGAAGACGATGTACAGTGGGAAGGCGCTTTTTCATGCGCATATCCTTCCTACAGCGACCTTACGACCGTTCAGCTCCGCGGATACTTCACATGGCGGACTGCCGTGAGAAAGGGCGAATACGGGGAGATCCCCGCATCCGCCGCATACATATATATCTACGAACTGCTAAACGGGATAGGCGCGGATTCGCCCGCCGACATCCTGCAAAAGCTGAAAGACTTTGAGAAAGGCTTCATCGACGCGGGATATGGGACAGAACAGATGCGAAACGATCTGCGAAGGTGGCGTTTCGAGCTTGCCGTGATAAGCGGCTTCCCCGCCGACACTATACTGCACGATATCTCGCCGGATATAGCTCAGACGGACGAAAACCTGCTGATACTAAAAGAGCCTGCCGGACACACCGACGAGGAAGTTGCGGGGGCAATGCGCTTCTTCGGCGGTAAAAAATATGACAGCGCCGCGAAATACCATCACGACAAAGCCGACCGCCTTTTCAGTGAGATTTGGCGCACAGCCGTCGCGGATAAACAGCTGCACGGACAGGATGTTTTCACGCGCTGCTTCGGAACAAAGCGTTCGAGGTACTGGTACCCGCTTCAAAACGCGCTTTACTACGACTTCCACGCGCCGGGAAACATGACGGTCAGGCTCGGAGAACACCGCACATACGAGCATATCGGTGTGTCGTGGTACGAAACATCGTTCAGCAGCCTTTGCATGGACAGCAAGCCTCTTCTGAGTTTCCTGCGCGAAACGGACGCACTGCTGCGGCGGCATTTCCGCACCGGTCATTACCTCAAGGAAAAGAGGAGCGACAAGTGGGTGGATCCGTTCGTCAATGAAGTGATAAACTCCCTCATCGAAGCCGAACGTGAAGCCGCCCGACCGAAGATAAACATTGATCTCACGGGACTGGAGAAGATACGCAGCGACGCGCTGGTAACACGCGACAGTCTGCTTACCGAAGAAGAACTTGCGGAAATGCAAACGGCAAACGAGCCTGCACCGCCCGCAGAAGATACCGCGGAAAACGAGGAGGAGCGCGTAATACCCGATACGCCCGAAATACCGCTGGACGCTGTACATATCGGCATACTGCGGAGGGTATTGCAGGGGCAGTCCGCCGACGATATCATGAAAAAGGATCACCTTATGCCGTCGATAGCCGCGGACACGATAAACGAAGCGCTGTATGACGAGATAGGCGACACAGTGCTCGAATGTGAGGACGATAAACTCACGGTCGTGGAGGATTACAGAGAGGACGTTATCCGTTTACTTGGAGGGATATAAAACAATGACAGACAGCAAAAAAGTTCCGAGACGCATATCACAGACGGTGCTCAACTCGCTGAAAGGCGGCGTTGTACCGCGTATCGGACTTCCATATATAACCGTCGGCAGAAAAAGCGAGATAGAAGCGCTTCTGCGGGACGTTGACATGATAGCGGACGGCGGCGCGTCATTCCGTTTCATCGTCGGACGCTACGGCAGCGGCAAGAGCTTCCTGCTGCAAACGATACGAAACTACGTCATGGACAGGGGATTCATCGTCGCGGATGCCGACCTTTCGCCCGAACGCCGACTTCAAGGCACACGCGGTCAGGGTCTTGCAACTTACCGCGAACTGATATCGAACCTTTCCACAAAAACAAAGCCCGAGGGGGGCGCACTCACTCTTGTCCTCGACAGGTGGATAAGCGCGGTGCAGACAGAAGCCATGCAGGAAAGCGGACTTTCCGCCGGCGATCCTGCGCTCGCGGCTGCGACGGACAGGAAGATATTCGCGGTGACATCATCGGTGAGCGAGCTCGTACACGGCTTTGAATTCGCTAAACTGCTCTCGGCGTATTACCGCGCCTACACAGAGGACGACGACGAGACTAAAGCGAAGGTGGCAAGGTGGTTCCGAGGGGAGTACACCCTCAAAAGCGAAGCGAGGGAAGCTCTCGGCGTGAGCATCATCATCACCGACGACGACTGGTACGACTACATAAAGCTGTTCGCGGCATTTTTCCGTCTTGCAGGATATTCGGGACTGATGATAATGGTCGATGAACTCGTGAACCTCTACAAGATAGTAAACACCGTCACCCGCCAGAACAACTACGAAAAAATGCTGACTATGTACAACGACGCATTGCAGGGAAAGGCGCGCTACCTCGGCATCATCATGGGCGCTACCCCGCAGGCTCTCGAAGACAAACGCCGCGGCATATTCAGCTATGAAGCGCTGCGTTCGCGTCTCGCGGAGGGGCGTTTCTCAAGACCCGGAACTCGCGACCTCCTCGCACCGGTGATACGGCTCGAACCGCTGACGGCTGAAGAAATGCTCGTGCTCTGCGAGAAACTTGCGGATATGCACGCGGGACTGTACGGTTACGAAAACGACATCGGAACGGGCGAGCTCGCCGACTTCATAAAAGCCGAGTATGAGCGCATAGGTGCCGACACGAACATCACTCCCCGTGAGGTGATACGGGACTTCATAGAACTGCTCGACCTGAAATATCAGCATCCGGGCACCGACATCGCGTCGCTGCTGCGGTCGGACGGGTTCACCTACGCGGCATCCGAGGCTGTCTCCGACGACAAGGACGCGGCATTTGCGGAGTTTGAGATATGAATGTTTTTGAAAGGTATTCTCCGTTTATACAGGACTACATCTACAGGTGCGGCTGGAAAAGCCTTCGGGGTGTTCAGAACGCAGCAGGTGAAGCGATATTCGGTACGGACGAGAATGTGCTGATATGCGCATCTACAGCGTCGGGAAAGACCGAAGCCGCCTTCTTCCCGATACTGACGCTGCTTGACGAGAAGCCGTCCTCGACCGTGGGAGTGCTGTACATCGCGCCGCTGAAAGCGCTGATAAACGACCAGTTCGGACGGCTGAACGAACTGTGCGAAGATGAGGGGATCCCCGTGTACAGGTGGCACGGGGACGCTTCACAGTCAAAAAAAAGAAAGCTCCTGCGAAAGCCGGAGGGGATATTGCAGATAACCCCGGAATCGCTGGAGTCGCTGATGATAAACAAGCACATGGAGATACCCTCGCTGTTCGGCGACCTGCGGTTCATCGTCATCGACGAGATACACTCGCTGCTGCGCGCGGACAGAGGGTTGCAGACATTCTGTCTTATCGAGCGCCTTTGCAGGCTCGCAGGGTGTACACCCCGAAGAGTGGGACTTTCCGCGACTATCGGCGACCCCGAAGCTGCCGGAAAATTCCTCGCGGCAGGCAGCGGCAAAGGTACCGTGATACCGTCGTTCGAGTCTGGCAGGGAAGTATGGCGGCTCAGCATGGAGCACTTCTACAACAGCGCTCCACAAGCCGACGAGGGAAAGAAGATGCTCGCCATAACGCCGGTTCCCGAAACTCCCACCGATACCGCTCCGAAAGCCGCCGACCCCGGCATAGGTTACATCTTCGAGCATACGAGGGGAAAGAAATGCCTTATCTTCACCAACTCCCGCGAGGAGTGTGAAGCAGTATGCCAGCAACTGCGGCAATACTGCGAAGCGAACGGCGAACCCGACCGTTTTCTGATCCACCACGGCAACCTCTCCGCGTCCTACCGCGAGAGCGCCGAAGAGGACATGAAGGACGATGATTCTCTGCTGTCCGTATGCGCTACCGCGACGCTCGAACTCGGCATTGATATCGGGCGGCTCGAACGGGCATTCCACGTTGACGCGCCTTTCACCGTTTCCGGTTTTTTGCAGCGAATGGGCAGGACGGGACGGCGCGGCGATCCGTCGGAAATGTGGTTCGTTATGCGCGAGGAACACTGGGAAGCCCGCGCTATGCTCCCGGACACTATACCGTGGTATCTGATACAGGGGATAGCGCTGGTGCAGCTCTACATTGAAGAGCGTTTCGTGGAACCGCCCCGCACCGACCGCCGCCCATACAGTCTGCTGTACCACCAGACAATGAGCACTCTCGCATCCTGCGGTGAAATGACGGCTGGGGAACTCGCGTCACGGGTGCTGACACTGAACTGTTTCCGCAATATCACACAGGCGGACTACAAGCTGCTGCTGCGGCATCTCATAGACATCGACCATATAAACAGGACGGAAAACGGCGGGCTTATCGTCGGACTGACCGGAGAACGCATAGTGAACAGCTACAAGTTCTACGCGGTCTTTCAGGAGAATGTCGAGTACACCGTCCACTCCGGCTCTGAGCAGCTCGGCACCATAGTAAAGCCGCCGCCCGTGGGTGACAAGATAGCGATAGCCGGCAGAGTGTGGGTGGTGGAGGAAGTTGACCACCGGCGCCGCGATGTGTACTGCACGCTCGTAAAGGGGAACATCCCCGCATACTTCGGCGACTGCGCGGGCGATATCCACACCCGCATACTTGAGCGGATGTACGGGGTGCTGAACGAGGACAAGCCGTACCCGTATCTTATGAAGCACGCGGTATGCAGGCTCGCCGACGCGCGTGACGCTTTCCGCAGATCCGCGATGTGCAGTCAGCCGCTCGTGCATCTCGGCGGGAAGATGTGGGCGCTGTTCCCGTGGCTCGGCAGCTACGCTTTCCTTGCAATGGAGCGTTTTCTGAAACTGCGCTGCGGTCAGCGTCTCGGACTGAAAGGCTTGCAGTCGTCGCGTCCGTACTATATGCAGTTCACGATGCAGGCGACCCCGGAGGCATTCTACGCGATAGTCTGCGATGAAGCCGCAAGGGACTTCGACCCTCTGGAACTTGTCTATCCGAACGAGGTGCCGGTATTCGAGAAATACGACGAGTATGTGCCCGAAGAACTTGTGCGCAAGGGCTTCGCTTACGGGGTGCTTGACATCGACGGGATGAAGCGGCGCGTCACTTCATGGGGGAAATATATATAAGTATTACAGCTTTTTGCTGACTTCAACAACGAGACCGACGACCCTTACATCGTTGGTCTCTTCGTTTTCAAAGCGCCTTACCGGGTAATACGGATTGACCGAGTGCAGCTCCAGCCAGCTGCTGCGCCCGCCGCGTGCGCGTCCGTATTTGATGCGCTTTACATACGCCTCGTCACCTATCATGACTACGGCGACACTGCCGCTCTCAACGCAGTCAAGCCGCTTTACAAGTATCCTGTCGCCGTTTTCGATCATCGGTGCCATGCTGTCGCCCTTGACGTTTATCCAGAGGTACTCGTCCTTTTCGCCGGGATGCTCGATGTATGTTGGGATGTAGCACATGACACGGCTGTCGGCGTAAGCTCCGAAACCCGCGCTCGCGCTGTCGAACACGGGGACTTTGAAGATGTTTTCCGCGATGAACTCCGCGTTCGCCTGCTCCGACATACCGAGGATATACTCCCGGGACGTTTCCAGCCCCTCCGCGAGAATGTTCAGCTTATCCAGCGGGATATTCCCGATGTTCCCCGTCTCATAGCGCTGCAGGGTCGAGCGGGCTATGCCTGTTCTGTCGGCAAGCTGCTGATACGAGAGTTTGAGCTCTTTTCTGCGCTGTTTTATACGCTGCGCCGCTGACATCATATCCATAATAGTACCTCACTTTCGGCATTATCCGTTACTTTTCTACATTATACCACATCTTTCCCGAAAATGCAACAGTTTTTCAAAATAAAATGAAAAAATTGCGGAAATGGGTTGACATTTGAGGAAAAATGTGGTAATATATAGTTGTCCCAAAAATGCAACATAAGCTGTCGGCATATCCCCCGGCGGCGGCGGAAGGAGGAATATGTACCAATGCAGTGAATGCGGAACTATCAGTGAGACGGCATTGCCCGTATATGATGAGCTCGGCGTGACCGCGAAAAGGTGTGTGTACTGCGGCAGCAGTGAGATACGCGTGATCGGAGCCGAATGCAGCGTGTGCGGCAGAGCAATGTTCAGAGGAGAAACAGCGTTCGAGGCAGGAAATATGCTGATATGCCGAAAATGCGCGGAAGAAGTGACGGTATAGGAACAGAAAAATGACAGGAGGCGTACCCGTCGGGTGCGTAGAAATATGATGATAAAAGAATTACTTGCATCACATAAGGTGATCGACGACCGGATAAACTGTATGCTCGACGAGATAGCCGAGCTCAGAGCGCTCGCGGAGAGAACTACCATGCGTATCAGCGGAGAGAGCCGCTGCCGCGGAGGCTATTCCGACAAGGTTGGTGCGAATGCCGCGAAAATAGCCGACCTTGAAATAAAAATCGACCGCGAGATAGACAGGCTCGTCGATCTGAAAGAACATATCATAGAAGTGGTCTCCGCCCTCGAAGACGAGACGGAACGCACTGTCACGGAGCGCCACTACATACTGCATGAATCGTGGGAGACGATCGCCGAAAAGCTCAACTACTCCCCCCGCCATATCATTCGCATACACAACAAGGCTGTCGAGCATCTTGAGGAAATGTTCGACAGCAAGGAGATGTCGGCTTGACTATCAGGTAGGTGCAGCGGCGCGTTCGCGCTTGTCCTTGTGGGGCAATTTATTTGCGTGCGTCCTGCACGCTTTTGATTGCCCCTACCAATGCTTCCTGCATCGGCAGACGGCACAAGGGCTGCGGTCTGTCGGTCAGCCCTCTCTGTGGCTTTTGCGATGCAAAAGCTCCACCTCACCCGCTAATCGGGGAGACACCCCTTGACCTGCGGCAGCCTAACGCTGTACCGAAATATTATTTAATTCAGATAAAGTTTTTTGACAGACTAAGCGACTGTGGTTCCCGCCGCAGCCGCTGTTTTTTTGCTGTAAGGCATTGCAAAAAAATACATGATATGATATAATTATATCTTGCAGTCTGTCAAAAAAGCCTTACCTGAATAAAAATTTAATTCGGTGCAGCGCCCGGCTGCCGCAAGTCCAGAGCGCGCAGCCCTTGTGCCGTCTGCCGATGCAGGAAGCATTGGTAGGGGCAATCAAAAGCGTGCAGGACGCACGCAAATAAATTGCCCCACAAGGACAAGCGCGAACGCGCCGCCGCACCTACTTTATTGACACGCTGTATGATATAATTATATCTTGTCTTATCGGTTTGACAACAGTCTGCTGCCAAAGTAAAATTATAAAACGGAGAGAGAAATATGGGAACATTGCTTCTTGCAGTAATATATCTGGCGTTCGTAAGTCTCGGACTTCCCGACTCGCTGCTGGGTTCGGGCTGGCCGACGATGCAGCGAGACTTCGGAGTGCCATCGTCGTATGCGGGGTATGTGTCGATGTCGATATCATTCATGACGATAGTATCCGCCCTCATTGCCCCGTATCTGATACGGAAAGTGCGCACACAATGGATAGTGGTATTCTCCATACTGCTGACTGTCATAGGACTTTTAGGTTTTTCGTTCTCGGGGTCGTATCTCATGCTTTTCCTGTTCGTCGTACCCTACGGACTGGGCGCAGGCTCGATAGATTCCGCGCTTAACAACTACGTCGCAAAGCACTGCTCGTCGGCTGTGATGAACTTTCTGCATTGCTTCTACGGTGTGGGAGCAATGATAAGCCCGTACATCATGTCGCTGGCACTTGCCCACGCGCACTGGAACGACGGCTACAGGTGGACGGCGTACATACAGTCCGGCATAATGCTGATATGTCTGATATCCGTGCCGCTGTGGAAAAAAAGCGGCACCGCGGATGAGGACGACGAGAGCGGCAGCGCCGGCATACGGGAAGCGTTGAAACTGCCGGGAGTGATACCGACGCTCGTTTCATTTTTCGCGTACTGTGCGGGTGAAGCCACCTGTTTTCTGTGGACTTCCAGCTATTTTGCGGGAACCAAAGAAGGCATAAGCGCAGACACAGCAGCGGCTTTCGGCTCACTGATATTCGGAGGGCTGATGTTCGGACGGCTGATATCTGCATTCGTTTCGGCAAAGCTCGGCGACAGGCTTCTCATACGCATAGGCGTGTCGGCGGAAGCAGTGGGCATACTGCTGATACTGCTGCCGCTGCCGGGGTATATCCCAGCGGCTGTGGGATTTGTACTGACAGGCATAGGCATGGGACCCGTTTATCCAGCGATACAGCACATGGCACCCGCTAATTTCGGCATGAAAAACAGCGCGGCGGTGATAGGTCTTCAAATGGCGTCGGCGTATATCGGCAGCACGTTCATGCCTATGGTGTTCGGACATTTGCAGCAGACATTCGGGATATGGATAATGCCGCTGTATCTCGCAGGATTCGCACTTCTGAACATCGGACTTATCGAGTTTGCTTACCGCCGTATCGACAGTAAGAAGAACATAAAGTCTGATGATGTATCATAAATCCCGGAAATATGCCTTAACGATAGATCCCCCTGCCTGCCGCGGGGGGATCTTAACATTATTTTTAAGCTGCGGAAATTGAGAAATATCACTTATCCTTTGAGGGAGAGACCGCTTCATAACGAATGCGGATGTCGGGCAGTTTCGATATTGTGGTATAGCTGTTGGTCTGCCAGTCCGCACCGTCCTTCGGGTCATTCTCGCCGGACGCGGGCGGAGCGAATATTTTCAGCGTGAGATCTGCCGCGCCGTTAAGCCTGTTCTCGTAGAATGCGGGCATGAGGTCTATGGTCTTTGCCTTCGGTGACTTGTAGAACCAGCGCCCGTTTATTTCGAGCATGAGGTTGAGTTCTTCCTCAAAAGTCACCTCGCAGAAAACGGGGTCCTTCTCAAAATGCAGTGTCACCGCAAGTCCGTCGGCATCCTCCGCGCCGCCCCAGCGCAGTTTTGCGGGGAGCTGCACATCATCGCCGACAGTCATTTCCGGCATGAAGAACGGGTCGTTTATTATGCCCTTGTAGGTTTTCATGAGAGGCTGCTCGATACCAACATTCGGGTTGTTGGGGTCTTCTGTCTCCAGTCCGAGCCTGCCACGGTCACGGAACTGATAGCAGGTAAATCCGCTGAGCCACCTGTCCTTGTCATTTTTCAGCATATCGCAGAATATCTGCATCATCTCCGCCTGCTCGTAAGCGCCGGTAACATCGCCGTCCGCGTTGAGCTCACTGAGCACCATGGGCTTCTGTTTGCCGCCGCAGAGCTGTCTGAAACGGTCATAGCTGCGTTTGCCCATTTCATAGACTTCCTTTACCTGCGAACGTCCGAACGAAGTCCCGCCCTTTTCCGCGACATCATAAGGCCAGCCCCAGTGCAGAGCGAGGTACTTGTCTATCGACCAGATGTCGGTAGCACGGACAGCGTCCGCGAACTCCTTCTCCTTCTCTATCTCCTCGGTGTCGGGCTTCTCAACACCGCCCGCGCAGAGTATCGTGCTGACGTTTGGAGCGTGCTCTTTCAGTATATTGTGGAACTTAACATAGAAATCCGCGATCTGCTGATATGTCGCACGCTTCGTGAACGAGAACCAGTTTCCGGTGGCTTCGTGATTTATGCGTATCATCATCCTGCCGAATGTCGAGAGATCCTTGGCGATAGCGACAAGATGCTCGTCGGGAACGTTCGGGTCTATCGTCAGTGTCAGGATAACGTCCTGACCGTGTGCGCGGACTTCCCGCATATACTTGAAAGGTTCATCGGACAGGTCGCCGCCGATACCGCCCTTATAGGTGAAATAATCATCGTAGGGATAATCCCACGCGAACGAGACTTCCCTTTCCTTGCAGGCTTCGCTTATGCGCTGCGGCCACTCCTTGTCGAGCGGGTAGTAGCAGTACATAAGGCTTATCGCGCGGTGGGGTCTGCCGAGCTTGTTTAGTATGTAGTCCTGATCGACGTACTCGCCGCGTTCGCTGCCGTCACCGAGATCAACGGCGCATTTTGCCGCGCCCATGTGCAGTTTGCTTACCTTGTATTCCATATTGTCATCCTCCGGATATCATGTTGTGAAAACGATTACCTTTTGCATTATAGCATACTTTTTTGAAAAATGCAAGAGGTTTTGGGAATATTTTATCATTACGGTTTTACATTTTCATTTCGGTCGGTAATTTCCCGTTTTACGGGATGATACGAAGAATGACCACCGTCCTGTCGGAAGTGCGGTGGTCATAGCTTTTGATTTACGTCTTTTGGATCGGTCAATATATTTCGGTAACAATGTCCGGGCAATGAAGATATCCGCCGCGAACGAGCCGCTGCACCAACATCTCTGACCGAACTGCGTCATCTCCTGACTACGAGATCCGAGCTGACGGGGTTGTCGATTATCTCTGTGAAGGAGCCGGTCTTGCGGACACTCTGGACGAGCCAGTTGATGTTGATGATGTTGGAGAAATCGAGGGACTGCCCTTTTTCGACCATGATCTTTCCGTCTGCGTTCTTTATCTCTCCGGTGAACACCTTCGCCTGACCTGACTTGATATAATCATAATACTTTCCGCAGATATCCGCCGTGCCTTCCTTTGCAGCCGTGCCGAAATCCACAAGTCTCGCCATGCCCGCACCGATATCGCCGGTGTAGTGTCTCGGGTTGAAGTTGTCATTCACTATAGCGCGTACCTCGTCAACGATGTATGTGCTGAAATTGAAGTAAAAACCGGTGATGTAGCTGTCGGGGGCAACTTCCGGCAGATCGCCGCAGTTCGCCACGACCTTGATGCCCTTCTGTTCGCAGTAGCGCGCCGGGTAATCGCTCTCCATGTATGACATGATAACGTCGCAGCCCTGCGAGATAAGATCGTCGACAGCCGCTTCTATCTCGTCGTGGTCATTCGACCATGCCCAGTTCACGCGGACATCAGACTGTGACAGCTTCAGCACTTCGAGGGTTCCGAGGGTAAAGCCGTCTATCACGCCGTAAACGTTGTATTCGCCGGGGTCGGAGATAATGCCGATGCAGTTGTTCTCGGTATTGTACGCCGCCGCCATTCCGCACACCGCCGCCGTCTGATACAGCTCGCCGCCGAAGCTCGACGACGTGGAGGATGTGCCGTTGCCGCCGAAACTCAGGAAATATGTCATGTTTCCGGAACGCGTCTCTTTGTCAACGGAACTTGCGAATTTCGGGCTTGCCGCGACGATAATGTTGCAGCCTTCGTCCTGCAAAACGTTCACCGCGTCCGGGAAATCACCCACCAGAACATTTTCGACGTAGCAGGTCTCCAGACCGAGGGTCTTTTCAAGCTGTTGTCTCGCGGCTTCAAACGAAACGTGGGTAGCGCCTTCCGACATTGTGTCGCCGTAAACGAAGCCTACCTTATACACGATCTCCGGCGGCTTTTCGTTCGGGTCGTAGTATTCGGTAACGAGAACGCCCTGTTCGTCGTAAACTTCCTCGCCCGCATCATTCGTCACAGGGCGGGATTCCAGCGGTATCGTCTCATATACGGCATTGCCCACCTCGTCGGTCACGGGTTCGCCTTTATCGTCGGTCATGGGTATCGTTTTGTATGAGCCTTCCTCAAGCTCGACTTCCTCTTCGCCGCCGCATCCCGAAACAGATAATACGCACAGCGCGGTCAGGGCTAATGCCGACACTTTTCTGATATTTTTAGTCAAACCAAACATAAAAAAATCTCCTTTATTGTCTGTTTTGCTCAAAAACGTGTAATATTTCACATTATCAATCTATTATAACACATTTTTCCGCAAAAATCAAGGGCTCCTCTAAAAACCTATTGTCGTTCAGGCGTGCCGACATAAAGTCGGCAG
>CAMHBE010000023.1 GCA_946183095.1 uncultured Clostridia bacterium
CTGCGAACCCGAAGTATTACGATATCGAAAGCGCGTTTGAAAATGCCGATATCATCGAATGGAAGCAGGGCGCGGGGATAAGGAAAGGCGATACCGTGTTCATGTATGTGGCTGCGCCTGTCTCGGCGATACTGTATAAATGCAGGGTCGTCGAAACAGATATACCGTACAGGTACGACGACGGGAACGTACACATGAAAGCGCTGATGAAGATAGAACTGCAAAGGCGCTACCCGCCCGACAGGTTCACTTTCGATATCCTCGGAAAGGAATACGGCATCTTCGCGGTAAGAGGCCCCCGCGGGATCCCCAACAGCCTGAGCGAAGCGCTGAAAATGACCGATACACCGTCGCAGAAATGAGGAAAAAAGTATGATAACAGATCTGAACAGCGGCTGGAAAATGACATATTCCGGCAAGACCTACCCGTGCAGCGTTCCTTGCTCGATGTACAAGGTCCTGCTCGACAACGCCGCTATACCCGACCCGTATTACCGCGAGAACGAGTATATCTCCACCGACCTTTCCCGCAAGGACGTGACATTCTCCCGTGAGTTCGACGCAGCGCCCGAAGTGCTCTCCGCAGATATGCAGTTCATAGTATTTAACGGTATTGACACGCTTTCGGAGATATTTGTAAACGGCGTAAACGTTCTTAACACGGACAATATGCACTGCAAATGGACACTTTATTTAACAGGTCTGTTAAGGGAGCACAACACCCTCGAAGTGCGCATAAAATCGCCGATAAACTACATCGAGGAAGAAGACAGAAAGCGTCATGTCTGGGGAACCGGCGACTGTATGACGGGCTTTATGCACCTGCGAAAGGCGCACTATATGTTCGGCTGGGACTGGGGTCCGAAGCTGCCCGATATGGGGATATGGCGTGATGTGCAGCTTTGTGTGTACAGCAAGGCACGGATAACGCAGCCGTACATTGAGCTTTTAAACGAAATGCCTGCCGACAGCGCCCGATTGAAGATACAGGCGCATATCGACAGCAGGGATGATATAAGCGCATACTTTGAATGTACGATAACAAGCCCGGATGGTGAGAGGGTATTCGGCGGAAAGCTGCCCGACAGCGGTATCGTCGAAATTCCCGACCCGCAGCTATGGTGGGTGCGTGGGCTTGGCAAGCAGCCCCTTTACACTGTCACATTGGAGCTGACCGATAATACCGGCGCAGTTCTCGACACCTGCACAAAACGCATAGGTCTGCGCACCCTCACCCTGTCAAGAGACAAGGACGAGTGGGGCGAGGAGTTCTGCTTCCGCTGCAACGGTGTCAAGGTGTTTGCAATGGGCGCGAACTACATACCCGAAGATCAGATCGTTACACGCATGACAAAGGAGAAAACGGACAGGCTGCTCGAAGAATGCGCGGCTGCGAACTTCAACTTCATACGCGTATGGGGCGGCGGCATCTACCCCTCCGACAGCTTCTACGACAAGTGTGACGAGCTGGGGTTTATCGTATGGCAGGATTTCATGTTTGCCTGCTCCACGTACCGACTGACGGAAGAATTCCGCGAGACGGCAGAGGTCGAGATCTCGCAGAACATCATACGTCTGCGGCATCATCCCTCCCTTGGTCTGTGGTGCGGCAACAACGAGATAGAGAGCGCGTGGGTACACTGGGGGCTCCCCGAAGACGAGGAGTGCCGACAGGATTATCTGACGCTGTTCGAGGATATAATACCGAAGCTCCTTGCAAAGTATGACCCCGACCGCGCCCCGTATTACCACCCGTCTTCGCCGTCATCCGGCGGCGGCTTCAACGAGCCCGACTCCACAAACTCCGGCGACAACCACTACTGGGCGGTATGGCACAGCTTTAAGCCTATCGAGGATTTCCGGAAGTATTACTACCGCTTCTGCTCGGAGTACGGCTTTGAGAGCATCCCCGACATAAAGACGGTGCGCGGATTTGCCGACGAGAGCAAGGGCGACTTCGACCTGTGCGGGAACGTCATGCAGGCGCATCAGAAATGCTCCCTCGGCAACGAAAAGCTGATGTTCTACCTCGCGCAGATGTGCAATTACCCCTACGACTTCGAGCGTCTGATATACTGCACACAGCTCGTGCAAGCCGACTGCATCCGATCGAACGTTGAGCACATGAGACGCGCAAGGGGGCGCTGCATGGGTTCCGCGTACTGGCAGGTGAACGACACGAACCCCGTTATCTCATGGTCGGGTATCGACTATAACGGCAGGTGGAAAGCCCTGCACTACGCCGCAAGACGCTTCTACGCACCTGTTCTGCTGTCGTGCGACGACACCGACCCCATGCACCCCGCTCTGTATGTCACCAACGATACGCCCGAGGACGCGGATATCACCGTGAAGTGCAGGCTGCGGCTGAATACATCGGAAGTGCTGCGGGAATTTACGGCGGCTGCGAAGATACCCGCACTGAGCGCGGCGAAAGTCCTGACCGCCGACATTTCCGACCTTATGAGCACTGCCGCCGACAGGCGCACGAAATACCTCGAATACGAGCTTATCAGCGGCGGAACGGCAGTAAGCTGCGGAACGACGCTGTTCGTGCGCCCGAAAGAGTTCATGTTCCCGCCCGTGAAAATAAAAACAGCCATAGCCGACAGGGGCGGCAGTTTTGCGGTGACGCTCACGGCGGACAATTTCGCGAAGAGCGTATGCCTTTCCCTGAAAGACTATGACTGTATATTCTCCGACAACTGGTTCGATATCCACGGCGGCACGCCCGTCACGGTTACATTTGCAAAACCGGAGGGTATGACTGCGGAGGAGCTGCGCGGACAGCTTGAGATACGGTATTACTGATCCCCGGCGTCACGCTTTACACGGACAGCTTGTCGATAGCCGCAAGTTCGTCGGGTGTGAACGATGTGTTTTCCGCAGCCTTGATGTTGTCGAGTATCTGCGAGGGCTTGGATGCACCGACGAGCACGGATGTCACGATACCGTCATGCAGCAGCCACGCCAGCGCCATTTCCGCAAGCGTCTGACCCCTGTTCCGGGCTATCTCGTTTAGCTTTCTGATATTCGCGAGACGTTCCCCGGACACCTGATCCTCGTGCAGGAACCGTCCGTCTGTGCGCACGCGGCTGTCCGCGGGGATGCCGGCAAAGTATCTGTCGGTAAGCATACCCTGTGCCAGCGGCGAGAAGCATATTATACCTTTCCCGAGACGGTGGGAAGTATCTTTCAGACCGTTGCGCTCAACGGTACGGTCGAGTATGTTATAGCCGTTCTGGTTGATGATGAACGGGACATGGCGCTCATCGAGGATAGCGGAAGCCTTTTCGAGAGTCGCGCCGTCGTAGTTGGACAGTCCCACATACAGCGCCTTTCCGTTGCGGACTATCTGCTCCAGCGCGCCCATCGTCTCTTCAAGCGGAGTGTCGGGATCCATGCGGTGATGATAGAAGATATCCACATAGTCAAGCCCCATGCGTTTCAGCGACTGATCGAGACTTGCGATAAGGTACTTTCTGCTGCCGAAATTGCCGTAGGGACCCGCCCACATATCATACCCCGCTTTTGTGGATATTATCATCTCGTCGCGGTAAGGCTTGAAATGCTCCTTCATCAGTCTGCCGAAATTCATCTCGGCGCTGCCGGGTTTCGGACCGTAGTTGTTTGCAAGGTCGAAATGTGTTATTCCGTTATCGAACGCGGTGAAACACATCTGTTCCATGTTGGCGTAAACTCCGGTATCGCCGAAATTGTGCCACAGTCCGAGCGACACGGCGGGAAGCATCAGTCCGCTCTTTCCGCAGCGGAAATACTTCATTTTCTCATAGCGTTTGTCGTTTGCGATATACATAAGACCCTCCTGATATGAGGCACCGTTTCCCGGTACCCGCTTTTTTCAATTATATCATAAACTAACAAACTTGTAAAGACTTTTGAAAAAACACAGGCAGAAGAACACATTGCTGTGACTTCCGCCCGCGTTTATTTGGAGGTATATCGTGTATGCTGTTATTTTGTTATGCTATGACAAGTTTGCTCTTTGTGAGGGTGAGTTTTGCGTTGTTCACCTCACTGAGGACTATCTCTCCGTCAAAGCTGCCGCCGAACGAAGAGAACAGGACTGTGTTCGCCTTGAATGCGGTCACGGCATTGCCTGACGCGTCAACTACTTTTATCACGAGAGTTCCCATATCCGCAGCAAGACCCGTCTTTATCGTGCTCTTCTTGCCGTTCAGGAAGTTCGCCGTTGTACCCGCAGACGCTCTGAGAGTGTTCACCGCAATATTGGTGATGATGCCGCCGATGCTGCCTTCGAGATACAGCGAGTCAGCCTTTATCGTGCCGGTGAGTGAGCTGTCTCCAAGCGTCACCGCGCCGGAGGATGTTACCGAAGCAAGTCCGAGGTCACTGTCGGAAACGTTCAGCGCATACTTTCCCGCCTTGATGCTGTACTTCACCTTTGCGCCGGTATTCTTGTTGGCTGCATAGAACGACGTGCCGTCTATGTTCAGCTCGCCTGTCATGGTGAGCGCACCCGTGAATGTGAACATCTTACCGTCGGAGGTTATCGTCAGGCTCTTGTATTTTCCTGCAGCCGGCATCTTCAGTGCCGCACCGTTCGCATAATCGCCGAGCAGTTCAACGGTGTATTCCGCGGTGCTGTCGGCTGCGGAATTTATCTTTTCCGCAATATCACTGAACAGTGCGAACTTCTCGCCGTTCATGGTCATTTTCGCTTCACGAAGATAAACTTTTCCGCTCGTTCTCGAAAGCACATAGCCGTTATCTGACTGCGGAGAGATGCCGCTTGCATCGAAAACGCCGAGGTCAGCGGTCTTTGCTGTAAAGAGGAACGAGCCGTCGCTGTATGCACTGTCAGCCGTGAGCGCTATAGAGCCTGTCGCGGTACCGTTCAGCTTCACCGCCTTATAGCCGTTCGCAAGTCTGAGCTGTGCGCCGCTGTCGCCGTGTATCGCGGTCTTTATCGTGAATGTGGAACCGCTGCCGGCAGTGAGGACACCCTGTTCGCCGATGTTGACGGTGTTCACCGTAAGCGTCTTGTTCACGGTCAGAATACCGTTCACGTTCAGTGTGCCGAAACCCGTTACCGCCGTGATATCGCTGCAATTGCCGACAGTCAGAGCGGCTGCTGCCTTGCCCTTTACAGCTGCGAGAGATGCGCATTCAACGTTGTTCAGCACGAGATCGCCCGATGCGTTTATTGTGAGGTTTGCAGCTGCACCCTTATTTGTAGTCGCATTTATCTTCACATTTTCAAGGGTGAGCGAAGTCTTTGCGTTCAGCGTTGTTACGCCCTTGAGGTCAATGGTGCATATCTCGTCGGGCGAACTGCTGCGGATAGTGACGGACTTTGCCTTTGCGGGTATCGTCAGCGATGTCTCGGCGGTATCCTTTGACAGCGTTATTACATAATCCGCATTGGCATTATTTTCTTTTGCAATGTATTCCATTGCGTCCGAAAGCGTCTGTGCGAATACCTGTCTGCCGTTCGACATTACGGAGATAGTGTTGTTCCCGGTCGGCTCGTCGGGGAAACCGGGAGTACCGCTGCCGGAAGAAGCCGTGGATGTTGCCGCAAGACTTCCGTTAAGATACAGCGAGTATGACTGCCCCTCGGTGATCTTGTCGGATGCAAGAACTATGCTGTCTGCGCTCTTTACCGCCGTCGTCTCAAATACCGTGTTGCCGGAACTGTCCATGACCGCTATCTTCGTTCCCGTTGAAACGGATATCGCGGTACCCGTGGTCTGCTGCTGCCCGCCGCCGAAGCCGCCCATTCCGCCGGGACCTCCCATTCCGCCGCCGGGTCCGGACTTGATACTGCCGAATGTCACATACGTTCCGGATGTGGGCACCACCGCCATATCGCTCATGCCGATACCCGCGATAGTACCGCCGCTGTAGGTGAATGACGCGTTGCTGTCGCCGTAGTCAATAGCAGCGTTGCCGCCGTTCGCCGAGCCGAATACCGTGGTATAGCCGCCGTAAACGTTGAGGTCGCCGTTGGAGTCAAGACCGTCACCCGCCGCATTCACATACCACTCGCCGCCGTAGATGTTCAGCTTGAACGCGTAGTTGGAAAGGTCGCTGTTTGCGGCATTTACACCGTCGTCGGAAGTCACTATGGTGCCCTTGCCGGAGTAGAAGTTCACGACCGCGCCCTCGATGCCCTCACACGCCTTTGTGATGTTTATTTCGGGGGAACTTCCGGTGTTCCGCTCGCCGATATTCAGGAAATAGTCGGAATGTATGCCGTCGTCGCCCGCCGAGATGTTCACCGTTCCGCCGGTTATCGCTATCGTTTCCGTGCCCGCCGTACCGTTGAGATGCAGCGCGTCGTCGGATGCGTCAACGGTGAGCGTTCCGCCGGTAATAGTCATCGAGGTATCGGACTTTATGCCCTTTGCGCCGCTGTCGGAAGTTGCCTTTGCAGCCCCGCCGCCTGCCGTGATACCGAGAGTACCGCCGTTCATGGTGAAGCCGCCGTCAGCCTGTACACCCTCGTCGGTGCTTATAACATCTATGCTTCCGCCGTTTACGGTAACGCTGCCGTCACCCTGTATGCCGTCCTCGCCTGCCGTAATGGTGATCTTTCCGCCGTTTACCGTTACCGCACCCTCCGATGTCGTATCGTCCTCATCGGGTGATGCTTTCAGTCCGTCTTCTGCGGAATTCAGCACGACAGTGCCGCCGTTCACGGTAACACTGCCGTCGCTGGCAAGGGCGTTCTTTGCGGCAGATATGTTCAGCGTGAACGTATCTGCCGTTGTTTCTCCCACGATCACCTGTGCGTTCGTACCGCCTTTCAGACCGTTCTTGCAGGACGAACCGTTGAGGCTGAGCGTTCCGGTACCCGTGATCGTGAGTTTTGAATCGGTCTTGACTTTTATTGCCGCACCCTCGAAATTATCCGCGATCTCAGCATCCTCTGATGTTTCATTCGCGGGGTCTTCGGCATCGGTCAGCGTGTTTGTTCCCTCGATAACGAGAGTTGCCTCGGCACCGCCTTTGTTTATTGCAAGAGGAGCGGTGGTCGAACTCGTGAGCGTCAGATCGCTGAAAACTATCTTTACCCCCGTAGTACCTTTCTTTACTGTGATACTGCCTTCCGCGCAGGAACCCGTTATCTTGTATGTACCCGCCGCGTTTATGGTAAGCGCCGTACCTTTTATCACGAAGCCCTCGCCGTCCGCGTCCGCCGCACTCACGGCATCATCGGTGAATGTAAAAACGTTGCTGTATTCGCCGGTTTCGGCATTATCATCCGCATCGGCAACGAGCTGTTCGCTCTGTACACTATCCGCTATATCCGCCGCATCGGTGTCATAAGCTCCCGCCGCCAAAGTCGGTACGCAGGTCGCAGCTGCTGCCGCAGCAGCCGCATAAGCTGTTATCTTCTTCATAAGTTCTCTCGACATATCAGTTACCTCCTTGTCGTTATAGTCATATTTTACCACCCTTTCTTAAAACGAACCTAAAGCCATACTTAAAAAATACTTAAAATTCATGAACATGAAAAAACCTCTCCCGGATCCCGGGAGAGGTCTCTTATTAACACGGTGTTTATCAATACATACCGCCCATGCCGCCCATACCGCCGGCGGGAGCAGCAGGAGTTTCCTCCTTGATGTCGGTGACAAGGCTTTCGGTGGTGAGAACCATTGCCGCTACGGAAGCAGCGTTCTGGAGTGCGGAACGTGTTACCTTTGCAGGGTCAACGATACCCGCGCTTATCATGTCGGTGTACTCGCCCTTGAATGCATCGAAACCGTAAGTCTTCTTATTCTTTGTATTATTTCTGATATTCTCGATGATAACGGAACCTTCAAGACCTGCGTTTGCGGCTATCTGACGAACAGGTTCTTCGAGTGCGCGGAGAACTATCTTTGCACCTGTCTTTTCGTCGCCTTCGAGCTTGCCTATCAGCTTCTCAACAGCAGCCATAGCGTTGATGAGAGCTGTGCCGCCGCCTGCAACGATACCTTCTTCAACGGCAGCCTTTGTTGCGGCGAGAGCATCCTCGATACGCAGCTTCTTTTCCTTCATCTCGATCTCTGTAGCAGCACCTACCTTGATGACTGCGACACCGCCTGCGAGCTTTGCAAGTCTTTCCTGGAGCTTTTCCTTGTCGAAATCGCTTGTTGTTGTCTCGATAGCGTTTCTGATCTGCGCAACTCTGTCCTTGATAGCAGCCTTCTTGCCTGCGCCGTCAACTATAGTGGTGTTCTCCTTTGTAACAGTTACCTGCTTTGCGGAGCCGAGCATATCGATCGTAGCATCTGCAAGCTCGATACCTACATCACTTGTGATGACCTGACCGCCTGTGAGAACTGCGATATCCTGGAGCATTTCCTTGCGTCTGTCGCCGAATCCCGGAGCCTTTACAGCCACGCAGTTGAAAGTACCTCTCAGCTTGTTGAGGATAAGTGTCGTGAGAGCCTCGCCCTCTATATCCTCTGCGATTATGAGGAGCTTCTTGCCGGTCTTTACGATCTGCTCAAGGAGCGGGAGAAGATCCTGTATAGCGGAGATCTTCTTATCTGTTATAAGGATATACGGTTCATCGAGCTCAGCTATCATCTTGTCGCCGTCTGTTGCCATATAAGGCGAGATATAGCCTCTGTCGAACTGCATACCTTCAACGACTTCGCTGTAAGTCTCGGCAGTCTTGCTTTCCTCAATTGTGATAACGCCGTCAGCGGAGACTTTAGCCATTGCGTCAGCGATCAGCTTGCCGACTGTCTCGCTGGAGCTGGAAACTGTCGCAACTCTTGCGATATCGTCGCTGTTCTTTATCTTCTGAGCATTCTTCTTTATTTCCTCAACGGAAACATCAACAGCCTGCTCGATACCCTTCTTTATCACCATGGGGTTAGCGCCCGCAGCAACATTCTTCATGCCCTCACGAACGATAGCCTGTGCAAGCAGAGTAGCGGTAGTTGTACCGTCGCCCGCTGCATCGTTTGTCTTTGTGGAAACTTCCTTGACGAGCTGTGCGCCCATATTCTCGAAAGGATCTTCGAGGTCTATCTCTTTAGCGATAGTAACACCGTCGTTGGTGATGAGGGGAGCGCCGAACTTCTTATCGAGAACAACGTTTCTGCCCTTGGGTCCGAGAGTTATCTTGACTGTATCGGCGAGCTTGTCGATACCTGCCTGTAA
This sequence comes from uncultured Clostridia bacterium, assembly GCA_946183095.1. Taxonomy (GTDB): domain Bacteria; phylum Bacillota; class Clostridia; order Oscillospirales; family Ruminococcaceae; genus Ruminiclostridium_E. Next base: position 9,151 of record CAMHBE010000023.1, read on the forward strand.
AGCCTTGCGGGCTTCTTCGCCGTAAATTATCTGCTTTGCCATAATGTATCAATCCTTTCTTCTGTCTTCGATCACTTAACTTTTGCGAGGATATCGCTCTGACGAACGATAGTGTACTTTTCGCCGTCGACCTTTACTTCTGTGCCGGAATACTTGCTGATGAGCACCTTATCGCCTGTCTTGACTTCCATTTTTATCTCTTTTCCGTCAACGACACCGCCGGGGCCTACTGCTGTGACTTCCGCGATCTGGGGCTTCTCCTGTGCCGAGCTGGTAAGGATGATACCGCCCTTTGTTGTTTCCTCCGCTTCAAGGAACTTAATAACGACTCTGTCTGCTAATGGCGTTATTTTCATTTTAGGTTACCTCCTAATAAAATATACTGTAATGACTCGGGGCAGTTAGCACTTTGCCCTTGCGAGTGTTAGCACTCTTTTCTTCCGAGTGCTAACCGATATTCATATTATAGTCTTTTGCAGCCAAAAAATCAAGTATTTTTTTGCAATTTCTTCATTTTTATGCAACTTCCACAATCCCGCGCTCTCGTATCTTTCTCACTTAGTCACATTTCACAATTTTCATACATCTTGCTTTTTATTCGCCCCCGAGGCACACGACTGATAAGACCGTGCAACACAGTGAACGGTTCGGTGCGCTACAATTTTAAGGGCGACGGGGAGGTGCAATGTGTCTTGCTTCCCACCCTGCCCCGTCGGCACCGCCCGTAAGCGCGCCGAAACCCGTTTGTCAAGGGAGGCTCCGAAAAAAATTTTTCTTCAGAAAAATTGTTTTTGGAAACCCTTGACAAACGGGTAGAGAACGACCGTATGTGCTCTATCCGTCTATCCGTCTATCCGTTATCTCTTCGCGCCCTTGCTGCCTTTCGAGCCGCCGAAGCTTGCATTTTCAAGTATATTCGTATCAAACGAGAAACTTATCGACTTATTCTCCCTCTCGCGCTTGAATGCCAGGTCTATCATCCTGTCGAGCAGCTCAGAGTATTTCACTCCCGCAGCTTCCCAGAGATAGAACGCAAGGCTTCCGGGTATCGTATTTATCTCGTTGAGATATATCTTTCCCGTTGCCTTATCGAGCATAAAATCGATCCTCGATACTCCGCTGCATCCGAGCGCCTTGAACGCCTTTACCGCCAGCGTCCGTACTTCCTCGCGCTGTTCGGGAGTGATGTCGGCGGGTATCTTTCTTTTCAGCGACGCCATGCCGCTCTTGCCGCCCTGCGACTTCGTACCGCCCACATACTTATCCTGATAACTGAGTATCTCATCATTTGCCACGGGTTCCTCGCACTCGCTCGCCTTTGCGTCCTCGTAGTCCCCCAGCACCGAACAGTTTATCTCCTTCAACTCGGTTATGGCATTCTCCACCAGCACCTTTATCGCAAAAGTAAACGCGTAATCCAGCGCATCTTCGAGTGCTTCACGGTCTTTCGCCTTGCGGATGCCGACGCTCGACCCGAGGTTCACGGGCTTAACAATGACCGGGTACTGCGTCCGGCTCTCTATCAGTGAGATCACAGCGTCATGCTCATGCGTATATCTCTTTATATCCACCACAGTTCCGGGCAGCACGGGTATGCCGTTGTCCGCGAACACGCACTTCATCATGTACTTATCCATTCCCACGGCGCTCGACAGCACATCACAGCCCGCGTAAGGGATCCCCAGTGTCTGTAAGTAACCCTGCAGCGCGCCGTCCTCAACGTTCGTTCCGTGTACCGCCGGAAGCGCCACATCTATCACCGCCGCCGTGTTGCTGCCGAACTTCTTCATCGGGTAATGCAGAAGTTCGACCGTCCCGTTCACATTCACCGGTATCACCCTGCTGCTCTCTTTCAGCAGCGCCGGAATATTCTTATATGCTTCTATCTTCCCTATATTCTCACCGACATAGAACTCCGTGTTCTTTGTGATGTAAATTGGGACTATCTCGTATTTCTCCGTATCCAGCGATCTGCACGCCTGCAGCGCGGTGATGACCGAAACTTCGTGCTCGACGCTCTTTCCGCCGAAAAATACTCCTACTCTTATTTTCATAACTCATCCTTCTTTCATTATATTTTGCCGCATATTACGATGTGCCGCCCTTATATATGCGCCTTACATCTCCGGCACCGAGATATCCGGCACCGTAACTACCGGCACGGAAGTGACCGTCACCGAAATATCCGGTATCTCTATATCCGGGATATCCGGCACATCGGGAACGGGCACCGGCTCCATGCTGAACGAATAAGTAAGATCGGATATCCTGTGCAGCGTCTCCTGCGCTTTCCTGTCATTTTCGCCGGTATCCGACAAGGCTATCACCATTATAACGATGAACAGCACCCCGAGAAAACACAGGAACACCACCAGCGGTATAAGGCAGCCCTTCGCGGCGGTGTTCGCTTTCCCGCCTTTGCGCAGCTTCTCGTTCTCGATCTTCATGCGCTCAAGTTCAAGCCGCTTTTTCTCGATATCCAGTTCGCCGATCTTGTCAAGCCGAACTTTCTCATCGAGCACTTCCCTGTCGTTTGAATACGAACCGCCGCAGTTAGGACAGGTCTTATGTACGTCGGTGTCGATACGCGCACCGCAGTAATCACAGAAAATGTGCATCTCGTTTCACTTCCTAAACTGTATATCAGAAATTATCCGGCAGGTCGTTTTCAAGCAGTATGACGCGCTTTCGCCCGGGCTGCACCGAATAAGCGTACTTCATCGCATCGTTCAGATCTTTCGCAACATATATCCGCTCTTCCGGGAAACCCTTCGCAAGCAGACCCTCTTTTATTGGCGGAGCCTGACGCTCGCCCACGAGTATCGCAATATCACAGCACCCTGCCGCGTCCTCACCGAGTTCCCTGTTGAGCTGATATTCCCGCTCTCCGAGTTCTATCATTCCCGGAGTTGCCACAATGCGCAGAGCGTCAAACATCGACAGCGTTTTCAGCGCCGCCCTCGCACCCGCGGGGTTGGAGTTGAACGCGTCATCTATCACCGTGACACCGTTTCCCTTGTCGAGTATCTCCATTCTGTGCGGTACCGCGTCGAGACGCTTTACGGGGTAAACAAGGTCTTCGAGCGGAATGCCCAGTTCATGCGATACGGCTATCGCGCCGAGTATGTTCTGCACGTTATGTTCGCCGAGCAGCTTTGTGGAAAATCCCAGAGATGTATCGCCGTGATGCACCGTGAACGATGTTCCCTTCTCTGTGACTTTTATGTTATCCGCAGTATAATCCCACTTCCCGCCGTTTATACCGTAAGTAACGTGTGCCTTTTCGATCGGTCTATTTCTTATAAACTCATTGTCGTAATTCAGGAACACCGTACCGTCCGTCACAGAATCGGCTATCTCAAACTTCGTCTTTATTATGTTCTCCACTGACCCGAAAGTTTCAAGGTGCTGCTCACCTATGGACGTGATGATGGAGTGCTTCGGGTGGACGATGTCGCATATCTCCTTTATCTCCCCGACACCTTTCGCGCCCATTTCACAGAGAAATATCTCATGTGTCGCGTTGAGCATACCCCGCACTACCTTCACCACGCCCATTGTGGTGTTGTAGCTGCCCGGGGTCATGAGCACATTGTACTTAGCCGACAGCAGCTTTTCGAGATAGAACTTCGTGGAAGTCTTTCCGTAGCTCCCTGTAATACCTATCACCGTGGTATTCGGAAGTTCCGAGATGATGCGCTTTGCATCGTTGATATAGTAGTTGTTCACCGACTTTTCCACCGGCTTGTTTATGAAATTCGCAAGACACGGCATGAACACACACAGCACCGGCAGCAGCGATACCACGCCTATATACAGTCTCATATCATACAGGAAGATGAACGACAGCGCACATACCGCGCCGTAAACTATCGTCATCGTAACGCACATACGAATGACGCGCGGCGTGAATACCAGCTTCTTCTTCGCGGGCTTTTTCAGGCCGAGCACCGCGGGTACCGCA
>CAMHBE010000024.1 GCA_946183095.1 uncultured Clostridia bacterium
GGCGAAGAACGGGCTGTGCGCAGTGATGACCGGTGCGCACAGCTATACCGAGTTCATTGAGTCTTGCACCGACTTCATCATTGCTGTGACCGTCGAGGACGAACGAGAGTACGCTCGCTTTGTCGGCAGCCGTACCGATGAGATGAAGACCCGGTATCTTCCGAAGTTCGCCCATTGCATAAACGAGCAGGTCATGCTCATGCTTGTTGACCGCCGGCATACCTATCCCGGTCAGGTATTGCAGAGCCGCGCCCATTCCCACAGCGTCCGCGATACTGCCGGTCCCCGCTTCAAACTTGTTCGGCGCGGGATTGTATATGGTGCGCTCGAACGTAACGTCCTTTATCATGTTGCCGCCGCCGTGGTAAGGTCTTGCGGCTTCGAGAAGATCGGACTTTCCGTAAAGAGCGCCGATACCGGTGGGGGCGAATATCTTGTGACCGGAAAATACGTAGAAATCCGCGTCCAGTGCTGTAACATTCACAGGAATATGCGCAACGGACTGCGCGCCGTCTATCATTATCGGAACACCGTGCGCGTGCGCGATCGCGATAAGCTCGGCGACCGGAGTTATCGTTCCGAGTACGTTGGAAACGTGAGCTGCGCTGACAAATTTCGTGTGCCGTGTGAACAGCTTCTCGTATTCCGACATGATGAGCTGACCGCTCTCGTCGCAGGGTACGACTTTCAGCACCGCGCCTGTCTCTTCCGCGACGAGCTGCCACGGTACGATGTTCGCGTGATGTTCGAGGATAGTCAGTATAATCTCGTCGCCGGGCTTCAGAAGCGGTTTGACATAGGCGTTCGCCACAAGGTTTATGCCCTCGGTGGTACCGCGCACGAACACGATATCATCCTTTGAGGGAGCGCCTATAAAGTCTGCGGTTATCTGACGCGCGTTCTCATAAGCGTCGGTGGAGCGTGCAGCAAGTTCATGCGCGCCGCGGTGAACGTTGGAGTTCTCGTGTGTGTAGTAATACGAAAGCCTGTCGATGACAGCCTGCGGACGCTGCGTGGTCGCGCCGTTGTCGAGCCATACCAGCGGATGACCGTTTATGACCTCACCGAGTATCGGGAAATCCGAACGTATCTGCCGGAGAGTCTTTGTACCGATAACGACATCATTGCTCGCCGAAACCGGTGCGGCAGCCGCCTGCGGAGCTGTTTTCGGGACATAGCTCTCAGCCTGCTTTTCGGACATCACCGAGGGCGAGTACCCCGCCGGCGCGCCGGAAACCGCGGGAACGGACTCATTCACGCCGAAGTCGGTCCCGTTCATCAGTTCATCCGCAAGCCGCTCATATTCGGAAAGATACCCGCCGCCGAAACCGTCCGCAAGCTGTTCGTAGCTGCTGTAACTTCCGGCGTAGTTCTCCGCTTTCTGCGCGGCTTCGTATATCACCGAAGGGTCGCCGGATACCGCAAGCTTCTCTATGCCGTCGGCGCAGTGCTGCGCGTCGAAGTCCGGGAAAAGAGAGTTTGCAAGCGCTTCGAGTTCCCGCTCGGACGGAACGCCGTAATTAGTCGTAATCATAGTATTCACCAACTTCAACATCTTCAAGTACCGCTATAGCATCGTCCGCAAGAATTGCAGCCGAGCAGTACAGCGACAGCAGGTACGATGCAACGCCCTTGTCGTCGATACCGCGGAAGCGTACCGCAAGTCCGCGTCCCTGCTCATTCTTGAGGTTACGCTGATAAAGACCGATAACACCGCGCTTTGCTTCACCGGTGCGGACCAGCAGGATGTTGGTCTTGCCGCCCTTGCCCTTGGGCTCCTTCACGCCGTCAACGAGCAGCTTGTTGGTGGGTATGATCGGGATGCCGCGCCAGAGTATGAACGTACCGCCCGCGATATTGGTCGTTGTGGGGGGAACTCCGCGCTTCGTGCATTCACGCTCGAATGCCGCTATAGCACGGGGATGCGCGAGGAAGAAGGACGGATCCTTCCACACCTTTGTGATAAGCTCATCGAGATCGTCGGGTGTGGGAGCGCCGCTTGCGGAAACAGGCTGGATGCGCTGCTTGTCGGCAATGTTTTTCAGCAGACCGTAATCATCGTTGTTGATGAGCTGGCTCTCCTGACGTTCACGCAGACTGTCTATCGCAAGGGAGAGCTGCTCCTTGGCCTGATCGAAAGGTGAGCTGTAAACATCGTCGATCGCGGTATGTACATTGATGATCGTCGAAATATTAGCAAGGCGGTATTCGCGGGGTTTCGCCTCGTATTCCACAAATCCCTGCGGGATGATGTCGGACTTCTTTTCGGAGCTGCACAGCACGTCAAGGGGAGTATCGCCCTCTTTTACCTTGTTCACGCGGTAGATACCGGAATCGAGCCCCTTGAATTCCAGCACCTTTGTGAGATACTTGGGGGTAAGCGCCGCGAACTGCGGTCTTGTCTTGTTGACATCGGCAAGGTTATACGCCGCGTCAGCTCCGAGAGCTATTATTTTTTCTTCATCTTTGGTCGCCATTTTGATTGCCTCCTGTATAGCTTATCTTATTTTACATATCATTTTGATATGCTTAATGTGCATTATAACACAGTTTTTTTGAAATTGCAATAGTTTTCACATATTTTTCAATATAAAACACCAAACCATTTTATCAGTATTGCGGGAAAGAACTGTCAACTTCTCGTGACCACGCGTTCGTACCGCCGGCAAGGTTGTACGCCGCACCCTTATATCCCGCTTCATGCAGGGTGCGCACCGCGAGGATGCTGCGCTTTCCCTCCTTGCACACGAACACGGTATCGGCTGTCGGGTCAAGTTCGTCCTGTCTGCGGGCGAGCTGCCCTATCGGTATCACCAGCGCATCGGGGAACTTCGCGATAGCACGTTCATGAGGTTCCCGCACATCGACTATGGTTATCTTCTCACCCGCGTCGATACGGCGTTTCAGCTCCTTCGGCTCTATTCCCTCGACTTCCTCGTCCTCTTCTTCCTGCGCCTTTATGCCGCAGAAATCCTCGTAGTCGTATTCCTCTATCTCTGTGATCGAGGGATGTTCGCCGCATACAGGGCAGTCCGGGTCTTTTCGTATTTTCAGTTCCCGCCAGCGCATACGCCACGCGTCGAACATCACGAGCCGTCCGATAAGGGGCTTGCCGCCGCCGACTATCAGCTTTATGACCTCGTTAGCCTGCACCGTGCCTATTATGCCGGGGAGGACTCCCACAACTCCGCCCATTGCGCAGGACGGGACAAGACCGGCAGGCGGCGGCGCGGGGTACATACAACGGTAGCAGGGACCCTCTTTGGCGTAGTAAACAGCCGCCTGCCCCTCGAACTGATACATGGCGCCGAACACGTCCGGCTTCCCGAGCAGAACGCACGCATCGTTCACGAGATAACGGGTCTGGTAGTTGTCGGACGCATCCGCCACGACATCATACTGCGAGATGAGCTCCCGGGCGTTCTCCGCCGTGAGCCGCACGTTGTACGTTTCCACTTTGACCAGCGGGTTTATCTGCTTTATGCTGTCCTTTGCGCTTGCAACTTTCGGTCTGCCGATATCCCGCGAACCGTGTATGACCTGTCTTTGCAGGTTGCTCTCCTCGACTTCGTCAAAATCCACCAGACCGAGCGTTCCCACACCGGCGGCGGCGAGGTACTGCGCGAGGGGAGTTCCGAGACCGCCCATCCCGACTATCAGGACTTTTGCGGCTTTAAGGCGGCGCTGACCTTTCACGCCTATCTCTTTCAGCAGCAGGTGGCGGGAATACCGTTTTATCTCGTCATTAGTGAGCTTATCGCCTATCCTGTCGCCGAGTATGCCGGGATGCTCGTCGTTCACGGTATCGCCGCTGCCTCCTGCTATAGCGGGTATCAGCATTATCTCGTCACCGTCCTTCACCGCGGTATCATAGCCTTGCAGGTCGCGGATATTGTCCGCCCCGACGAACACGTTTATGAATCCGCGCAGTCTTCCGTCTTCGCCGTAAAGCACTTTTCCGGTCTCGGGGTACTCGTCCGAGAGCGCGGTTATGACTTCGCCGACCGTCGAGCCTTCGAGTTCTATTTCCGACCTGTGTTCCGTGAACATACGGAGCGTGGTCGGTACGATCACTGTTACAGACATAGCGTATCTCCTTGCATATTTCATATTATTCATATCGGTTTGATATGAATATATTATAACGCAGACTTACGGTTTTGTCAATAGGGTTTTGCAAATTTTTATATTTTCGGGAAAAAAATCGCATACTCACATCTGCCGCATACGGTATCTCTTGTCATCATCTATCATTTTCAGCATTATATCCGCAAATCCGGGGTCGAACTGCGTACCGCTGCCCTTCTCTATTTCCGCCCTTACTACATCCTGCGGCAGTACATCCCTGTAGCTGCGTTTGGAAGTCATTGCATCATAGGTGTCCGCGACCGCGATGATCCTTGCAAACAGCGGGATATCGTCCCCTTTCAGACCCTCCGGATAGCCTGTCCCGTCATAGCGTTCGTGATGATAATGAGCACCAATGCAGAGTTCGGGATTTTTTTGTATTTTTTTCAATATCTGATATCCTATGACGGTATGCGTTTTTATGACATCGTTCTCTTCATCGGTCAGCCTGCAGTCCTTGTTGATTATGCTTTCGGGTATGCCTATCTTCCCGACGTCATGCAGCAGCGCCGCAAGATAGATGTTTCGGCAGTCTTTTTTGTCCATGCCGTATTTCTTCGCGATTTTTCTGGAGTAATGCGCCACTCTCGCGGAATGTCCGTGTGTGTATTCGTCCTTTGCATCTATCGCGGCTGCAAGCGCATAGGCAGTCTCCTCGATCATTTCGGACATATCTTCCTGTTTCTGTGACATAAGCTCCTTTTCTCTTTTATGCGACGCTTCAAGTTCATTATTGGTATTGATGATCTCGATGAGCCTCAGAGCGACCGTCAGTACGGCAAGAGCGGTATTTGTGACCGACAGCCCGTAACAGAAGAACTGCACCAGCGATGCCAGTACAGGCAGCATAGAAAAGACGAGAAGCGACCCCAGCATCAGGTGATTGAGCTTCTTCCTGTTCTGTATGACTGTAATACTTTGCAGCACCCACACGACTGCGGGTATCAGGTAAGCTATAAAATACAGGTCGGATCTCTGATAGACGTTGTTATCATCGAAAGTATAATATAATCCCGTGAATTGTGATACAATGAGCAGCACGACCCCGAGCAGCAGCAGTCCTTCATTTACAACGAGCATCAGCGGTGTTTTTTCGCCCTTGTCCTTATCCTTGAGAATACCGACAAGATACCAGTTGAACGCCTGTATCGTCAGCAGTGTGAGAAAAAATACCGCAAAATTGCTTATCCTTACCATCCAGTACCCTGTCTCGCTCCGGTCGCCTCTGAAAATATATGCGTTGCGATCCGCAACTATAAGAAAAGTTGAAGCGAAGCCCATAATGAGCAGCGCCATTTTCTTTTGTCCGGATGTATGCGAAAACAGTCCGCAAACAGTTATGGCAAAACAGATACCCTCAAGCACAAGCATGATATCCAGCTGATTTTGTTTCAGAACATCCAAAATACTCATTGTTTTTCCTTCCGCTTTACAAATGGCTTCGGGTCAGCCAGACAGATACCGGAAGACATTTCCGCAGTATCGTCCTGATAATTATACATCTTTTCGGATTACTTGTCAATCGAACCTCCGAAAAAAATGTCCTCGCTCTTCGCAAACAAAAAACGCCTGTCTGTACAGCGACAAACAAGCGTCTGCGTGACAATAAAGCAGGTGCAGCGGCGCATTTCCGATATCATCAGGGCTCCTCTAAAAACCTATTGTCGTTCAGGCGTGCCGGCATTTAGTCGGCAGATTGTACAGAAATTTTGCAGGAATACTGGCGTATTTCAAGAAATTTCTGTGCAATATGACGGCTAAAGGGCGGTGCGAATGGGCGGCAAGAGGTTTTTAGAGGTGCCCATCAGTCTTTCAGTGCGGATCTCTTCGGCGTAACTTTCAGCACATACAGCAGATATGCACCGGCAAACACTATGCGCAGTGCCGCATTAAGCATTGCTCCGCCCTGTTCGCTCCCCGCGATGTCGGAAAGTATTTTCGCTGAGCCGAATCCCGCCAGTATATTGTTGAACGAATGGAACACGATACACGGGATAAGGCTGCCCGTCCTTACGAATATGAACACCAGCAGGAATCCCACCGCAACGGCATATACTATCTGCACGAGACTGCTCACGATGTCATAGCCGTTCAGCAGATTGACGATGTGACCGACACCGAACGTCACTGCCGAAACGATCATCGCGGAACTCATATTCTTCTTTGCCATTCCCCTGAAAAGGAATCCGCGGAATATCACCTCTTCGAGGAACCCCACGAACAGCATATATACAGTATGCGCCGCAAGCGCTGCCGGTCCATACTGCGGCGCAAAGCCGAATATCACGCCGACCGACGCTGTTATGAGCAGAGGTATATAAAACAGCATCTTCCCCGCGCTTATTTCCGGCTTGCACAGTCCGAGATGCTTCCGCAGACCGTTCCTGCCGATGAACACTGCCAGCACCGCAAAGAGCGCGATACCGAACACGGCTTCGGCGAGAAAGCTAACGCCTGTCAGTTCCGAAAGCTGCTTCATGAGCGTTGAACCGACCACATAAATGACTATCAGGATTATTGCGAACAACACTTCGTTCTTGTCAAAAAGTTTCTTCATTTTCCCTCTCCTCTCAGGATGCCGACAACACCGCGGAATATATTTCCGAGCATCCTGACATAATACGCTTCATCGAATGTCATCTCGTTATTTGCGAGCATACTTGCCGCCCCGTGAACACAAACGAACAGTGTTTCAAACGCTTCTTTCGCCTGCATTTCCGTAAGTCCCGTCCGTCCGCACACAGCTTGTATCACAGGCAGCGCTTCATCCGAATATATCAGCCCGCGCAGGTCTGTATTGCGGAATTTTCCCGACTGGAACAGGAACCCGAACAGGTGCTTCTCCTCATACGCAAAACGTATATACCGCAGTCCTATCGACATTGTGGGATCAGCGGCGTTTTCGTCGGGGATCATGATATACTCCGTGTGAAACTCGTCTGCGGCTGCATACACATCGGCTTTCAGTTCATCAACGGTCTTATAATGGTACATTACCGGCTGGGTAGAGCATCCAAGCTCTGCGGCTGTCCTGCGGACGTTCAGGGCATCGGCACCCTCTTTGCGGATTATAGCCAGTCCCGCTTCGATTATCATTTCTTTTGTTATCCTTGCTTTTGGCGGCATTTGCATCACCCTTTATATCACATTTGTTATATAACGCTTGTAATTATAACACATCGTATCTGTTTTGTCAAGTGTTTTTTTGACATCTATTTCCCGCAGCAATAACATAAAATTGCATAAAAATAATGCCTTTTTTAAAAATTATAAAAAAGTGCTTGACAAATCATCAACTGTATGGTATAATACATACGCTGTTCTAAAGACAGCAGGTCACAGCGCCGTAAAATACGGTAATGTGCTAACGGGAGACCGCCTGCCGAGGAATGGGAGATATCACGATGTTTTCCCCCGTTCTTGTGTTTGGACGGGGATTTATATTTCCCCCGCTTTTGACAGCATATCATCAAAAAAGGAGGAATACCTGATGGCAAGCGAAAAGATCATTCAGCAGAAGCAGGAGTACGTCGATGAGCTCGCAAAGAAGCTCGAAAATGCCGCAGGCGGTGTCATCGTTGATTACAAGGGCATCACAGTCGCGGAAGATACAGCGCTCCGTAAGGCTCTCAGAGAAGCAGGCGTCGATTACTTCGTAGTAAAGAACACACTGCTCAGAAGAGCTGCGGAAAAGGCAGGTATCACAGGCATCGAGGAGCACCTCGAAGGTACTACCGCTATCGCACTGCATGAGAGCGACATCATCTCTGCACCGAAAATTCTCTACAAACAGTCCGAGGACTGCGGTGACGCCAGATTCAACATCAAGATCGGTTTCATCGGCAAAGAGGCTATATCGGTACAGGAAGTCGAGGAGTACGCAAAGCTCCCGAGCAAGGAAGTTCTCATTTCCAAGCTGCTCTTCATGCTCCAGTCTCCTATGCAGAGACTCGCGATCGCTGCAAGCGAGATCGCAAAGAAAAAAGAAGGCGAAGACACTGCTGCGTGAATGCACCGGCTGCTTGAGCCTATCGGCGTGCCTGTCACGCTGACATCTATCAACAATTTCAATTATTAACAGGAGGAAACTAAAATGGCTTCAGAGAAAGTTTTAAAGATCGTAGAAGACGTTAAGGAGCTCACAGTTCTTGAGCTCAATGATTTGGTAAAGGCACTTGAGGAAGAATTCGGCGTATCCGCTGCCGCTATGGTTGCAGCAGGTCCGGCAGCAGGCGCAGGCGCTGCGGCAGCTGAAGAAAAGACAGAATTCGATGTAGTTCTCGCTTCCTTCGGCGACAGCAAGATGGGCGTTATCAAGGCTGTCAAGGATATCTGCGGACTCGGACTCAAGGAGGCTAAGGAACTCGTTGAGGCTGCTCCTAAGACCCTCAAGGAAGGCGTTGCAAAGGCTGAGGCTGAAGAGATCAAGGCTAAGCTCGAAGAAGCAGGCGCAAAGATCGAACTCAAGTAAGTTCATACATCTTCAAAAAACAACTGCGGTATGGCGTGTGCTGTACCGCAGTTTTTTTCATCACACCTTGTCGATCTTCACCGATACACCGAGGCTGCTGTCATATCCCGCAAATCCCCGGGCGATGCGTTCCCGTATCTCCTCGTCCGTCTGCGGCAGTCCGAAAGGCACTTCTGCATCAAACGCGACGATGAATTTACCGCCCCGCTCGTTCACGCGGAAATCGTGCATACTCGCATCTGGGCTGACCGATTTTATCAGCGACAGTGCAAGTTCCCGGTACCGCGCAGCCTGTTCGCTGTCGTCGCACACGGGGTCCATGTGTATCGTTACTTCCGCCCTGAACTTTTCTTCAAGCTCTTTCTCGATGATATCAACAATGTCGTGGGCTTCCGAAAAGCTCATGGATGCGGGAAGCTCAACGTGCAGCGACACGATATTGCGGTTCACGCCGTAGTTGTGTACGCTCAGGTCATGCACACCGATGACCTCGCTGTACGCGGTCACGGTCTCCCTTATCCTTGCGGTGTATTCGTCATCCGCTTTTTTTCCGAGCAGCAGCGCGAGACTGCTTCTTGCAGCATCTATCCCCGCTTTCAGGATTATGAAAGTTATGAACAGACCTATCCAGCCGTCGATATTCACGCCCCACACCATGTATATGATAAGCGAGGCGGCAGCGGATATCGTTGAGATGCAGTCGGAAAGGCTGTCCACCGCGGTGGCGCGCATGGGTTCAGAATCTATCAGCTTTCCGTAATGGCGGTTGTATGCGAACATATACAGTTTCACGAGTATCGACGCACCGAGTATTATTACCGAGAAAATACCGGAGGTGAGCTCTTCGGGAGCAAATATTTTCGTTATCGAGCTCTTTCCCGTTTCAAACGCCATGAACACGATCGATGCCGCAACTATCAGCCCTGCGGCATACTCCGCCCGTCCGTGACCGTAGGGGTGCTCGCTGTCGGCGGGCATGGCGGCGATCTTGCAGCCGGCTATCGAGACTACCGAACTTCCGGCATCGGAGAGGTTGTTGAACGCGTCCGCGGTAACAGAAACGGATGATGTCACCAGACCGGCTATGAGCTTACCCGCAAACAGCAGGAAATTCAGCACTATCCCGACAGTTCCGGTGAGAATGCCGTAAGATGTGCGCACTTTCGCGTCGGCATAATTCAGCCGGTCTTTTATGAAGATCCTTGAAAGCAGACCTATCACTGCCTCACCCCCGTTCGTTCCGTTTTACCGATAGATATTATAACATATTCGCACCCTGCTGTCAATCATTACAGTTTCTGTGCATATCACTTGATTTTGTGAAATTTTACCGCAACTATTGCAAAATCTATCAAAACAGTGTATAATATTACCAAAGAGCTGTGTTCAGAGGAGGAGCGATCATGCCGGATACCAACAACAATATCAGCGATATCAACCATATCCCCACCGGTCTGCCGGGCGGTTTCTTCATCTACCGCGCCGACGAGAAAGAGGAGATACTGTTCGCGGAAGAGAACGTAATAAAGCTGTTCGGATGCGAAACTATCACCGAACTGCGGGAATTCACCGGCAACAGCTTTCAGGGCATGGTGCATCCCGACGACCTCGACAAGATACAAAACGAGATAAAGTCTCAGACCATGACTTCCGAGAAACGCCACGACTATGTGCGCTACCGCATCGTGACCAAGCAGGGCGATACCCGCTATATCGAGGATTTCGGGCATTTGCTGCACGGTGAGCACGGCCTCAGCTACTTCTATGTGTTCATAGTTGATATCGACAAGAACGAATACCTCAACCGCAGCCGCAACAGCTTCGCGGAAACGCAGATTTTCTCCATGAACCAGAACAGCGACCGGCTTACCGGTCTGTACAATATGGCGACCTTCTACCGGAAAGTGCAGGATATCATATCCGACGACAGCCAACGCACCGCTGACAAGTTCACTTTTGTGCATCTCGACATTGCGAATTTCAAGATATTCAACGAGCGATACGGTTTCCAGCGCGGCGACGACCTGCTGTGCCGTATAGCATACACTATCCGCAGCCTTTTCGGCGATATCAGTATCGCGGCGCGTTTCTCCAACGACCATTTCGTGATATTCACCGCAGCGCACAATGTCACCGAACTTGTGGAAAAACTGCATGACAGTATTCTGAATATTATAGAAGGTACACGCGTAGAGATACGCGCGGGCATCTACGAACTCGAAGACTCCTGCAAGGAAGTCGGTCTTGCCTGCGACCGCGCCCGTCTTGCCTGCAACACAGTAAAGCACCGCTACGACATCATCTACAACATATATGACGTGAAGCTCTACGAAAAGCTCCGCAAGCAGCAGTACGTTGTGGATTACGTTGATGACGCGGTCGAAAAGGAGTACATAAAGGTGTACTACCAGCCTGTCATCCGCGTAAAGACAGGCGAGATATGCGGCTATGAAGCGCTTGCAAGGTGGATCGACCCGAAAGTCGGGTTTCTCTCCCCTGCCGACTTTATCGAAACGCTTGAAAAGTTCCACCTTATACACAAGATAGACGCGTTCATCGTAAAAAAAGTCTGCGAGGGCTACTGCACACTCCGTGACATGGGAGAGCCTCTCGTTCCCGTGTCGATAAACCTTTCGCGTCTCGACTTTGAGCTTTGCAACATCGTCGAGATCGTTGAGAACTACCGCAGGCTGTACGATGTTCCGCGGAATATGCTGGATATCGAAGTAACGGAGAGCGCTCTGAACGAAAGATCCGACCACCTGAAAAACGAGTGCAGGAAGTTCCGCGACAACGGCTACCAGATATGGATAGACGATTTCGGCAGCGGTTACAGTTCACTGAACACCCTCATGGAGTACGACTTCGATGTGCTGAAGCTCGACATGGAGTTTCTGCGCACCTACGACCACAACCCCAAGACCGGCAATCTGCTCAACTACATAGTCTATGCCGCTGTGGAAATGGGCATTCAGCCGCTCACGGAGGGCGTTGAAACGCAGGAGCACTACGAATTTCTGAAAGGCATAGGCTGCGAAAAAGCACAGGGTTACTTCTTCGGAAAACCCTTGCCAATGGAGGAGACCCGCAGGCAAACACGGGAAAAGGGACTTGCATGGGAACAGGTGTGACAGTTGTTACTGTATTGTAACAAACCTCTGATCCGTTCATTCTCAACTCGGTGCAGCGTTAGGCTGCCGCAGGTCAACAATTGACCGCTTGGTAAGCGCTCCTCATGAGCGCCTTTGGCGGTCAAAGCACTGCATCGTGCAGTGGAGCGCGCAGCCCTTGTGCCGTCCGGCAATGCAGGAGGCATTGGTAGGGGCAATCAAAAGCGTGCAGGATGCACGCAAATAAATTGCCCCGAAAAGACAAGCGCGAACGCGCCGCTGCACCAACTTTATTGACACGCAACCCGACCTTGAACATAATCAGGGTCGGGTTTATTACTATAGACATCTTATTAAAGCAATAATTCTTGATTCATAATTTGAAAACCGTCTTCGTGTTTTTATCGACAAGTTTCGCAAATTTCTCCCCGTCGCCCTTGCTGCCGACTATCGAGCCGTAATGTATGGGAATGACGATCTCCGGCTGTATCACGTTCACCAGAGCTGCGGCTTCTTTTGCGTTCATGGTGTATGTTCCGCCGATCGGGATAAGAGCGATGTCACACTTTACGGCTTTTACATCGTCGTTCGCGTCGGTATCGCCTGCCGCGTAGATGCGCTTGCCGTCAACGGTCACTATATATCCGAGCCAGCCGTTCTTCTTCGGGTGGAAGAGTTTCCCCACGTTATACGCGGCGACCGTTTCTGCCGCAAACCCGCCGATCTCGGTTTTTTCGCCGGCTCCGAGCAATACCGCGTCTGTAATGCCGATATCCGCGAGGTCTTTCTTCATGCTCTCCGGCGCGGCGAATACCGTCCCGGGCTTGCTTACTTTCGCGATATCGTCGGGCGAGAAGTGGTCATAGTGAGAGTGTGTGATAAATATGATGTCAGCGTCATGCGGTTCTCCGGTTATCTTAAACGGGTCAATGCGTATCACCGCACTGCCCGCGTCAATGCGGATGCTGCTCTGTGTGTTTACCGTTATCCTGTCTGTCATGTCAAGCTCCTTTATCTTTGCGGTAACTGCCCCGGAAAGCTGCTG
>CAMHBE010000025.1 GCA_946183095.1 uncultured Clostridia bacterium
CCTTATAGCTTTTATAAGCTTTTTCAGCTCGTCCGTCCCGACCACGGAATAGATCATCTGACGATCGGAGTTGTTGTATGTCCCATGCGCTTCGATGCGGGTAGCTCCGTGCCGGGTGAGGGAATTTATAACGTCCGCGACTTCCTTCGGATAATCGGTCACTATGAACATGGTGTTGCGCTTGTACCTTTTATATATAATGTTGATGACCTGCGTGGACGTGAACTGAAATATTATCGAGTACAGCGCCTTGTCCCAGCCGAAAATGAACCCGTCGGCTGTCAGCATGGCAGCGTTGAACATCAGTATATAGTTGAACGCGTCTATGTGGTATTTCTCCGATATCGCGATAGATATGAAGTCCGTACCTCCGCTGGTAGCCCCCGCTATCAGGCAGAGCGATATCGAGAAACCGTTTATTATGCCGCCGAACACGCTTATCAGCAGCATATCCGACGTTACGGTATAATGCGGCAGAAGGTCGGTGAGCAGACCCGTAGCAACTATCGTTATGAACGAGAATATCGTGAACCGCTTGCCTATCTTTCTGAACGCTATCGCAGCAGGAACGATGTTCATGCAGATGTAGATAGGGCTGTACGGGAGCTCTATCCCGAAGAACGACGAAAAAAGATCCTGTATAAGTATGGTAAGTCCCGAAAAACCGCCGGGCAGCAACTCACCGGTGTGGACGAAAGTGTTTATGTTGAGCGACATTATAAGTCCCGCCGCGGCGCACAAAGTTACACGCCATGTGTCGTTCAGCAGTCTCCTGCCCAGTTTTCCGCCAAGTTTCTTCTTGTCCATAACATCCATACCTTTCCCGCACTTGCCGATACCGTCAGGATATCCTCCGGCCGATGCACTTAATTAACATAATACTGTGCCTGCGCCGCGAACATCTCCGCATAGATGCCGCCGGGTATCTCCGAAAGTTCATCATGCGTGCCGTACTCCTTGATGGTGCTGTCTGAAAATACGGCAATACGGTCGCAGAACTTGCAGCTCGACAGGCGGTGCGAGATATAAACGGCAGTCTTTCCGCCCACAAGCGTATCGAACTGGCGGTAGATGTCGTATTCGGCGATCGGATCGAGTGCGGCTGTCGGCTCGTCAAGTATGACCACAGGCGCGTCTTTGTACAGCGCCCGTGCAATTGCCGCTTTCTGCCGCTGACCGCCCGAAAGCTCGGTGCCGTTCTCGTCGAAGCTCTTGAATATCATGGTGTCAAGGCCGTCCGGAAGTTTCCCGACATCATCCGCAAGTCCGCTCTTTGCTATGGTCTCGTTTACCGCGGGGTCATTTTTCGTATCATCGGAGAACGCGATATTCTCACGGAGACTGAACGCGAACAGGCTGAAATCCTGGAACACCACTGCGAACAGCCTGCGGTACTCCTCATCCGAATATTCCTTGATGTTAACGCCGTCTATGAGTATCTCGCCCTCGGTAACGTCGTAAAGCCTGCACAGCAGCTTGATGAAGGTGGTCTTGCCCGCGCCGTTCATCCCGACGACGGACAGATGCTCGCCCTGCTTTATGGTGATATTGATGTTGCGCAGCACCCACTTCTCGGAGCGAGGATATCTGAACGACACGTTTCGGAACTCTATGACATGGCTGCTGCCCGTCACTTTTCGCGTACCTTTTGACATTGCCGCGGGGTAATCCATGAATTCGATGTAGCGGTGAGCGTAGCTGCACTTGTTGTAAATTCCCTGTATGCCGTCGATTATGCCGCTCAGCGAGAAATACAGCGTTCCCGCAGCACCTATGCACATGGAGAGATCGCCTATGGTTATCGCACCTGTGAGCGCCATGTAACCGATATAGAAGTAGCTGATACCGTCCCGCAGTGAGTTGGTGAGATCCATTATCCACTGGAAGCCGCGTTCGTCATGGGATTCTTTTTTCCACACGGTGAGCATCTTCTCGGAGTAGTGCTTCGCCTTGCGGTTCATCATGTCGGCGCTGTCGTAGAGACGGATATCCTTCCCGAAGCGAAAGTCGGAAAGATGCCAGAAGACGTAACCGAATATACGGTTGTATTTTGAAAGCTCAACAAAGCTGAGGCGTTCGATCTTGTTGATCTTCGCCTGAAACACGGTTATGAGCACCAGCGATACCGCCTGCACGGGCAGCAGCCACGGACAGGTGAAGATGATGATGCCCGCGCTCGATACCGCAGTTATGACATTCGTGAAGATGTAGTACACCGAGTCGGTGATGCCCATGATACCGCCGCTGTACCAGCTCATGCCCTCCTGCGCCTTGTTGAGCTTATCGAGAGCGTCGGGATCCTCGGTGTGCTGGAAGTCCATTTCCATTGCGCGCTCTGCAAGTTTGCGGTCGATGTATTCGTTGAACCACTCGCGCAGGATATCCTGCACATAGTTCCCCGCAGCCGCGATGATGCCCGAAAGCACAAGAACGCCCATAAATGCGGCAGCCCACAGTATCGCGGCGGTGATATGGGTCTGCACATCGCCGCCGCCCATTGCCACAAGCTCGTCGATGATGAACTTCGGGAATATCACTCCCGCGATGCCCGCCGCCGCGCTCGTGATCCCCATTATAATGTAGATTACGATAAAATACGGCTTTTCGCGAAGCATTATCCCGAACATGAATTTCAGCGTCGGCAGGACTTTGCCTTTGCGTTTTTCTTTCTTTTCAGACATTTGCCGCCGCCTCCTTCGCCCCGCTTTCCGCATCATCCACATAATACTGCGCCTGTATCCGGAACATCTCCGCATACGCGCCGTCCCTTTGCATCAGCTCGTCGTGGGTGCCGTATTCCTCCAGCCGCCCGTCCCTGAACATGGCGACATTGCGGCAGAACCGGGTGGAACTCAGCCTGTGGGATATATATACGGCGGTCTTCCCGCCGATAAGTTTATCGAAGTCGTTATACAGCTTGCTTTCCGCGAGCGCATCGAGTGCCGCTGTAGGTTCGTCCAGCACCACCACGGGAGCATCCTTGTACAGTGCTCGCGCAAGAGCGAGTTTCTGCTTTTCGCCGCCGGACAGGTCAACGCCGTCGTCGTGTATGACTTTCAGTATCTCGGTGGTGACCCCGTCGGGCAGTTCTTTTAGCTTGTCGCCCATTCCGGCGTCGATAAGGCATTTTTCGGCTCTCTGCCTGTCGGTATTTTCGGGCGACTGCATCGAAACGTTCTCGCTCAGCGGGAACGCGAACAGCTCAACGTCCTGGAATACCGGCGAGAATGCGCGGTAATAGCTGTGCTTGCTGTATTCGCGGATATTCACGCCGTTGAGCAGTATCTCACCTTCGGTCGGCTCGTAAAGCCGCAGCAGCAGCTTGATGAAAGTGGATTTTCCGGCACCGTTCAGACCTACCACCGCAAGACGCTCTCCGGCTTTTACGGTAACAGACAGGTTTTCGAGGGCGTATTTCTCCGAATGGGGATATCTGAACGACACGTTCTTAAACTCGAACTCCCACTTGTCCGCACGGGGAAGCTCCCTGCCCGCCGAAACGTCCTCCCCGCCTGAATAATCGAGGAAGCTGCGCAGATCATCGACCTGACGGGCGCGCTGGAACAGATCCGCCACTCCGCCCAGAAGGTTGTTCAGATAGTTGAACATGGTGGTGGAGCTTGCGACATAAAGCGTGAAATCACCGATAGACACTTCACCGCGCGATACCGCGTAAATGAGGTGTATGTACACGAAAAGCTGCACGCCCTGCGTTATTAAAGTGGATGTGAGCGCAACGGCGAACCACACCTTCTCGTTCTTCACCTGCGCGTCATAGCGTTCTTTCTGCAATGCCGCATATTTCTCCGTGAGCCAGTCCTTCAGTCCGAACAAGCGCACTTCCTTAGCGAATTTGAAGTCGGTGACCTCCTGCTTCATGTATTCGCTCTTGCGCCACCACTTTGCCAGCGGATCCCAGACATGAGCCTTTCCCCACTTGTTGGCGAAGTTGCGCACCGCGAAATTCAGCACGGCAAGTACCGCTATGCCGAGCATTATCCACACATTCAGCGTACCGAGTATCGCTATGCCGACAGCGGTCACCGCGAGAGAGCGCAAAAAATCGAAGGAGTGTCTCATAAGCCCCTCAACGCCCTCATCGTTGTTCTGACAGGCGTTTGTCGCTTTCTGATAGCAGTCCATGAGGTCGGGGTCTTCGAGACACGGGAAGTCAATGCTCATGATCTTTACGTTCTTTTCGAGCATAAGTCTGAAACGCACGAATATAAAACGATACCACTCGTAGGAATAGAGCGAATTCAGCATGGTAGCCGCGATCTGCACGCCCGTGAATATCAGCATCATCACGAGCAGTTCCGACGGTTCGCCCCTGCCGGTTATCATGTCTATGATGAACTTCGACATGAACGTCCAGAGGTAGTTCATGAACGGCGCACAGACGACGCCCAGCACCATGAACGCGAGCATGACCTTATCGTACTTCACTATCGCGGCGAACACCCATCTGATGTCGCTGACAAGCCCGTAATCCCGGTGCAGGGGGTTCTTCTTTTCGTCACTTTGTTTTTTCTTTTTCATGACACCTCTCGGACAGTCCCGATCACATCAGCGGAGCAACTATCTTCATAAACGCGCCCATAAGCTTATAGGACAGCTTCTCGTTCTTTATCGTTTCGGGCGTTACCTCACGGCATTTGGTGAGAGTTTCCGAAAAGTCACGCTCTATATCAGATATGCAGTCTGTGCCGTACATATACGTCGCACACTCGAAATGATGATAGAGACTGCGGTAATCGAGGTTTATCGTTCCGACGACAGCCTTTATGTCATCACTCACGAACAGCTTTGCGTGAACAAATCCGGGGGTGTATTCGTAGATCTTCACGCCTGACTTCACGAGCGACTTGTAGTGTGTTTTTGCAAGGGCGAATGCCGCTTTCTTGTCGGGGATGCCCGGAAGTATCAGCTTAACATCGACACCGCGTTCCGCCGCGAATTTCAGCGCAGTTTCAAGCTCACCGTCAAGTATCAGGTACGGTGTCATGATGTGGACGTAATCCGACGCGCGGTTCAGGATATCCATATACACGCTTTCTCCGAGCTTATCGTCATCGAGCGGGCAGTCTCCGTAGGGCATCACATATCCTGCCGCCTGCACCGGCTCGGTCTCGGCGTTCACTTCGCTCCAGTCGGGTGTTTTTTCCGTGATGTTCCACATCTGCAGGAACATGAGCGTGAAGCTCCGTACAGCCTCTCCCTTCAGCATTAGCGCAGTATCTTTCCAATGTCCGAACCGCGAACCGATGTTTATGTACTCATCCGCAAGGTTCACACCGCCGTTGAACGCGACTTTTCCGTCGATCACGAGTATCTTGCGGTGATCGCGGTAGTTGTAGCTCGTTGAGATGAACGGCGCGATAGGCGAGAACGCGCGGCATTTTATCCCCAGCTTTTCAAGGCGCTGCGGGTAGTCATGCGGCAGAAGCGCTATCTCGCACATACCGTCATACATCACGCGGACATCGACGCCCGCTTTCGCCTTTTCCGCAAGCACGGCAAGTATGCTTCCCCACATCTTACCCTCGTCGATGATGAAGTATTCGAGGAATATGAATTTTTCTGCTTTGCGCAGTTCTTCGAGCATTACGGGAAATTTATCGTCGCCCAGCGGGAAATATTTCACGGACGTATTGCTCCACAGCGGGTAGCTTCCGCTCCGACAGGCATATCTGCACAGATCGTCGGTTGCCGATGCCGTGATCTCCGGAAGCTGCATGACATCATCATTTGACGGCAGGATATCCTTCGTTTCGGAGATAAGCTCCCCTACCCTGTCTCTTACCGTGCGATGACCCACATCGGCTTTCGTGAAGAACAGGAACAGCGTAGCCGGAAGCGGTACCAGCGCTATCAGCGTGAGCCACGTCAGCTTTGCCGAATAGTCCATGCTGCAGTTGAAAAGATAAAACAGCATCACCACGGAGAACACGACCTGTACCACGGAGAACCATTTGAAATACTCGTCCAGCCATACGAACAAGAGCGCCAGCAGTGCAAGCTGGAGCAGTATCAGCAGCACTACCAGACCTATGCGCCCGAACAAAATGCGCAGGACACCTTTTTTGTTTCTTTTTTTGAGTCTTATGATGTTTTCTTCGTTTTGCATCTTTTTTCCCCCATTTTTTGCAGGCAATGCCGTAAAATGACAAAACGGCGCTGCCAGGATTTGCTAATGCAATGATATTATACCACACACTACATAAAATAGCAAGTATTTTTGTACAGGGCTCCTCTAAAAACCTATTGTCGTTCAGGCGTGCCGACAATAAATCGTGTCAGCCTTTTTGCGCCGCGTCCTGCGGCGTTTGAGCTGACACATTGATGCCTCCTGCATCAGTCGGCAGATTGTACAAATTTTTTGCAGGCATACTGTCGTATGTCAAGGAAAATTTGTGCAATATGACGGCTTTAGGGCGGTGCGAATGGGCGGCAAGAGGTTTTTAGAGGTGCCCTACATATTGTAAATTCGGGATTGACTTTGTCGGGCGCTGGTGGTAAAATATAGATATAATGAAATATAACAGAGAGGTACAGCTATGAACGTATGCCTGCTTAATGACTCATTCCCGCCTGTGATAGACGGGGTCGCAAATACCGTTATGAACTACGCGTCGGTCCTTGAAGGGATGGACGGTGTCAGCGCCGCTGTGGGGACTCCCGAATACCCCGGTGCGGATTACAGCTCTTACCCATATACGGTGATACCCTACAGCAGCTATGACACCACCGCCATAATCAGCGGCTACCGCGCGGGAAATCCCCTCGCAATGAAAGCCATAAACGCGCTGAAAAATTTCTCGCCCGATATAATACATTCCCACTGCCCCGTTTCGTCCACGATAATGGCACGGATACTGCGCAAGGAGACAGGAGCGCCGGTGATCTTCACCTACCACACGAAGTTCGATGTGGATATCGCCGCCGCAACAAGCTCGAAGCTGCTTCAGAAAGAAACGATACGGGCGCTCGCGTCAAACATAAGCGCCTGCGACGAGGTCTGGACGGTGAGCAGGGGCGCGGGTGAAAATCTCCGCTCCCTCGGATATGAGGGCGATTATGTCGTCATGAACAACGGCGTTGATTTTGCAAAAGGCAGAGCCGACGAAAAGGCTGTTGCGGATGCCGCAGAAGGGTACGATCTTCCCGCGGGAGTTCCCGTGTTCCTTTTTGTCGGTCGCATCATGAAGTACAAGGGTCTGCCGCTCATACTTGATGCTGTGCGTATGCTTTCGGAAAATGACATCGACTTCCGCATGGTGTTCGTGGGTTCGGGCAGAGATGCCGACGAACTGAAAGCGACGGTCAGAAACTACGGTATAACGCTGTACGAAAAGAACGGTGACAGCATAATAAAGACTGGCGGCAGCAGACAACACGGCGCGGTGATATTCACGGGGCCCGTATATGACAGAGGTGCGCTGCGTGCGTGGAACACCCGCGCCGATCTGTTCCTTTTCCCGTCCACCTACGATACCAACGGGATAGTAGTCCGCGAAGCTGCCGCCTGCGGGCTCGCGAGCGTACTGATAAAGGGTTCATGCGCCGCTGAAGGCATCACCGACGGACGAAACGGATATATCATAGATGAAACACCGGACGCTATGTTCGGGCTTCTGAAGGAGCTGTCCGCACATCTCTCCGATACCGCGCAGGTCGGGCAGAACGCTATGGATGAGATCTATCTTTCGTGGGAGGACAGCGTAAAGACCGCATATAAGCGATATGAGGAAGTCCTTCGCATGAAGAAGGCGGGAGAGCTTGCGGAACGCAAAAAGGGAGCTTCCGATCATCTGCTCGACATGAGCGCGGAACTCATAGACAGGTTCACCGCAGTCTCACAGAAGCACGATGCGCTTTACGACAGGTTCCGCGAGAATATGTACGGTATGAAGGAGAACTTCTCGGAGGCGGAAAAGCGCCTTTCCGAAAAAGCAGAAAACATGAAGAGCGTTCTTATGAGATTTGAAAACAATGTGAGGGAGGAACTCGGGAGATCATGGAACAAGCGTCAGAAGTAACGAACAGCATCAGAAAGAATTACCGCCGCTATGTGTTCTACCAGATATGGGTGCGCAGCTTCTGCGACGGCAACGGCGACGGTATCGGCGACCTTTACGGCGTTTACAGGAAACTCGGCTACATAAAGTCTCTCGGAGTTGACGCGATATGGCTCAGCCCCGTCTATCCTTCCCCGGACGCGGATTTCGGCTACGACATCTCGGATTACAGGAACATCCACCCCGATTTCGGCACTCTCGCGCAGTTCAGAAAGGTGCTCGACCGCGTGCATGAGCTCGGCATGAAGCTGATAATGGATCTTGTGGTGAACCATACCTCCGACGACCACAAATGGTTCACCGAGAGCCGCAAGGGAAAGGACAACCCCTACAGCGACTACTACATCTGGCGCGACAAGCCCAACAACTGGGATTCGCTGTTCGAGGGGAAAGCGTGGACGTATGATGAGATGCGCGGGCAGTATTACCTGCATATCTTCCAGAAAAAACAGCCCGACCTCAACATGGATAACCCGAAAGTCCGCGAGGAAGTCAAGGATATCATGCGGTTCTGGCTGGATATGGGCGTTGACGGGTTCCGTGAGGACGTTATAAACTTCATCTCCAAAAAGGAAGGACTGCCCGACGGTCTGCCGTTCATACCGGCGATAAACGGGATGTTCGCGTACAAGGACGGTCCGCATATACACGAATACCTGTCGGAATTCCGGGAAGTCTGTGAAAATTACGACTGCATACAGATAGGCGAAGGGCCGATGACAACGGTAAAGTCGGCGATGTCCTATCTTACCGGGAAAAACAAGTCGCTCGACATGATGTTCTCGTTCGACCACATGATGGCGGACTGCTTTTATACGGAGTATATGCACCGCCCGTTCAGTCTGAAAAAGCTGAAACGCGCGTTCTCCAAATGGCAGTACGCCCTAAACGGCAAAGCGTGGAACACCCTCTACCTCGAAAATCACGACCACCCCCGTATCATAAGCCGCTACGGGAGCGAGAAATTCCGCCGTGAGAGCGGCACGATGCTCGCCGCCTGCTATATGTTCCAGCAGGGCGCGCCGTTCATCTATCAGGGGCAGGAGATCGGTATGACCAACATTCGTCTGCGCGATATCAACGACTACAAGGATATCTCCAGCAAGACGAACTTCAACAGATACCACCTCAAAGACACTATCGAAGAGCGCATGAAGCGCATACACAACTCCAGCCGCGATTCCTCCCGCACGCCGATGCAGTGGTCACGCGCCGCATACGCCGGTTTTTCTTCCGTAAGACCGTGGTTCGTGGTGAACCCCAATTACCGCAAAGGCGTAAATGTTGCGGATGAAGAAAAAGACCCCGACAGCATCCTCAACTTCTACCGCCGCTGCATCAGGCTCAAAAAGAGCAGCAAGGTCCTCACTTACGGCAGCTACCGCGAATTTTACCCGAAATCGGACGATATCTATATGTACGAGCGTGCGTACAAGGGGCACCGCTGGCTGGTGATATGCTCGTTCTCGCGGCATATCGTGAAGGTGCGGCTGCCGAAGGAATTTGAGGGCAGACCCAACGAACTTCTGCTGTGCAACTACAACGGCGAGCGCAAGGACAATATGTGCTTCGAGCCATACGAAGCGCGTGTTTACAGGTTTCTCTGAGCCGTCCCGGGACTGCCGCTCCGCAGTATAACGAACTGCCGCGAACAACGTACGGTGTCCGCGGCAGTTATTGTTTTTCTTTGTAAGGAATGTTATATCCCACAAACTTCGGGCGTGAGGGGATAAGGAATTATAAACCGAGCTCTTTTCTTGCGCGGCGTACTTCACGGTCGAGTTCCCTGATGCCCGCTTCTATCTCGGACGCCACATAGTCCGCCACCATAATTGCCTTGTAAAGAGCGTTCGCACCTGCAACGAACATCGCCTCGGTCTCCTCCTTGCTGCCGGAGACGACCTTCGATGTTTCTTCGCCCTCGCCCACGAACAGTACGGTATCGGGAATACCGTTGTTGTCGGTATCTCTGATATAGACGTTGAATTCGCCGTCGCCCGTAAGGTCTATCGCTACGGTGTCGATATCGCCGTCGGAGTCGGTGTCGATAAGCGCTATATCCGCTTCCTTATCGCCGTCAACATCCAGCAGTATCTCGTGTATGCCGCCTCTTACGAGCAGCGGTCTGAGGTCGCTGTTCAGTTTCATGAATCCCTTCAGTTTCATAAGTGTGCCCATGGTAAAAACCTCCCATATTTGTATATATTTGCCCGCGGTAACGGGTATTTTCCCGGTCAGCCGGATATCGCTTCAAACATTCCCATAAAGCCGCGAAGCCGTGTCCCGATATCGGTCTCCGGCGGCAGCAACGCGAGCGCGACCTGAAACGGCTCCGCGTCGTCGGTATCGGTCTGTATCAGAAAGGCATAATCGCCCCGTATATCATCGACCCTGTAATCGTGCTGTTCCATTCTTTCACCTCATAGCTTTACCTGTCAGTTTACATCATTATAGCACATTTATAAGAATTTGTAAAGCCCGAAGCTGATTTTTGTGCAATTGAAACTCATGTCAAGATGCTTTCGCGGCATAAACGCTGTATTCTGCGATTTTTCGACCCACACTTACCGGAGATGCCTCTTATTTATTCAATATCATTTCGGTGCAGCGCGATCTCCCCGATTAGCGGGGGAGGTGGAGCTTTTGCAACGCAAAAGCCGCAGAGAGGGATGACCGACAGACGGCTGCCACAAGACCAGAGCGCGCAGCTCCGGTCTCGTCCGGCAATGCAGGAAGCATTGGTAGGGGCAATCAAAAGCGTGCAGGACGCACGCAAATAAATTGCCCCGCAAGGACAAGCGCGAACGCGCCGCTGCACCTGCCGCGCCGCTGCACCTGCTTTACCGACCCGCAGGCATCAGAGTTCCGCATGGGCAGCTATCTTGTATATTGCCGCGACATCATCCGCGTTCAGTTCCATGAATCCCGCACGCGTACCGTCACCTATGCCGAGCTTTTCTACGAGCTTCGGTATGTCCTCTTCCTTTGCTCCGAGTTCCGCAAAATTTATCGGCATACCGATGCTGTGCAGGAACGAACGGAACCGCTTTATGCCCTCCAGCGCGGTAGCTTCGGGATCCTCAAAGTTCATCTGACAGCCGAATATCCGTGTCGCCATCTGACAGAACCGCATAACGTTGTGACCATGCACATACTCCATCCAGGAGGGCATGATAACAGCAAGTCCCGCTCCGTGTGTTACATCATACAGTCCAGAAAGTTCATGCTCAAGACCGTGGCTGTTCCAGTCCTGCTGTCTGCCTACACCGCAGATGTTGTTGTGCGCCACCATTCCCGCCCACATGATATTCGCGCGGGCATCGTAGTTGTCGGGGTCGGCGATAACACGGGGAGTTTCCTTCACAATTGTGAGCAGGACGGCTTCACATAGACGGTCGGTTATCTCGACTTCCTTCGTGTTGGTGAAATAGCGCTCGAAAACGTGCGCCATGATGTCGGTCGCACCGCATGCTGTCTGATATGCGGGAAGCGTCTGTGTGAGCGCGGGATCCATTATCGAGAACTTCGGACGCAGCAGGTCGGAACGTGTACTGCGTTTGAGCATACCGTCCTCTTTGGTGATGACGGAGTTCCCGGAACCCTCGCTGCCCGCCGCCGCTATCGTAAGGACCGTAGCCACGGGCAGCGCCTTTTCGACGGGATGCCCGCTGTACATATCCCAGAAATCGCCGTCATACGGCACAGCGAGAGCTATGGCTTTTGAGGAGTCTATGACAGAACCGCCGCCGACCGCGAGGATGAAGTCAACGCCCTCTTTCCTGCAAAGCTCCGTCCCCTTGTAAACGAGCGTATCGCGGGGATTCGGCCGAACGCCGCCAAGTTCGCAGTACGCAACGCCCGCGTCGTCAAGCGACTTTCTGACAACGCCGATAAGTCCCGATCTTACCGCGGAACCGCCGCCGTAATGTATCAGCACTTTACTGCCGCCGTGCTTCTTTACGAACGTTCCGGCTTCGGATGCGCGTCCCTTTCCGAATACAAACTCCGTGGGACTGTAGAAATTGAAATTTTCCATTTTGAGAAACCTCCTGTAGATATTTAATCATCTATTTTATTTTAACATACTCCCGATGATATTTCAACAAAAAATCCAAAAAAATAAAATTTTTCATTATTCCGGATAATTTACATATCGGTTCCCGTGTACAGGTGGTATAATGTACCCACTGTTCACATCTTGAGCGAAAAAGAAAGGTTTACGATTTCCTAAGGGTACCTCTAAATAGTGTATAA
>CAMHBE010000026.1 GCA_946183095.1 uncultured Clostridia bacterium
CGTGAAGAACTCGGCGCAGTCTTTATGATCTCCAAAACGATAGGGGCTCCTTGTATAAAAGTATATAAGACCGAGGACTGGGAACAGCTCGTCGCAAAAATACGCGAGATGCCCCAGACAAAGACCGCGAACCTGCAGCGTTTCCTGTTCGGCAGCGCTTTCGACATCGAGCCTGACAAACAGGGGCGCGCACTTATCCCCGCACCTCTGCGCGAATACGCGGGTCTCGATACGGACGTTGTTATCGTCGGTCTCGAAGGCAGAGCGGAAATATGGGACAAGGAGAAGTGGGAAGCCCTCAACAGCGGCAAGATCGATGAGGATATCGTTTCCGTCGCAATGGAGCTTGACCTGTAATGGAATTTCAGCACACATCGGTAATGCTGATGCCCGCGGTGGACGGACTGAACGTCCGTGAAGGCTGCATCTACGCAGACTGCACCACCGGCGGAGGCGGGCACAGCCTTGAGATACTTAAACGCCTCGGCAGCACGGGAACGCTGATATGCTTCGACCGTGACAAAGAGGCTATAGCAGCCGCAAGACAGCGGCTTTCCGGGTACTCCCCGATATTTGCGGAGCGCAATTTCAGCGAGATCCGTTCTGCTCTGCGCGAACTCGGGATATCACATCTCGATGGAGCACTTATGGATCTCGGCGTGTCGTCGCATCAGCTCGATGACCCCGAACGCGGCTTCTCATTTCATAACGACGCACCCCTCGATATGCGCATGAGCGGCGAGGGGATGAGCGCTTATGACGTGGTGAACGACTATCCCGAAGAACAGCTTGCCGGTATTCTCTTTGAATACGGCGAGGAAAAGTTCGCACGCGGCATAGCACACGGCATAGCGCTTGCGAGAGAGAACTCCCCGATACGCACGACAGGCGAACTGGCGGAGATAATAAAGCGCAACGTCCCGCTGAAAGTGCGGAAGGAGAAAAATCCCTGCCGCAAGACCTTTCAGGCGATACGAATTGAGGTGAACGGTGAGCTTGACGCGCTGCGCACCGCACTCGATGATATATTTGAATTGCTCGCACCGGCAGGCAGACTGTCGGTGATAACATTCCATTCCCTCGAAGACAGGATAGTGAAGCAGAAGTTCAGAAGTCTCTGCGAGGGGTGTACCTGCCCGAAGGACTTCCCCGTATGCGTATGCGGAAAGAAGCCTCGCGCGGTGCAGATAACAAAAAAGCCGATAACGGCGGATGAAGCCGAAGTTGCGGAAAATCCCCGCAGCAGAAGCGCAAAGCTGCGTGTCATAGAAAAGCTCTGACACGCGTATGGAAAGGGTAAAGGATAACGGATGTATAACGATAATACCAACCTCGCCTACGACCTGTCGCTTTTCGACACGGACGAGGAGACCGAACGCAGGCGCAGGCAGCGTGAAGAAAAGAAAAAGGAATCCACAAAGATAAAGCTCTCCGAAAAAAAGTCAATAGGCAGAAACGGCAGTGCTGTCGCGGCTCTCGCGGCAGTCTCATTTGTCGCTGTCATCGCATTCGCCCTGCTCTACAGCAAGGTGCAGATATCCGACTATACTTCTATGATAAGCGAGACAAAGAATGCCATAGAACAGACGGAGCGTGAGAACATCCGTCTCCAGTCCGTTCTTGACGGTATGTACACTCTCGACAACGTTGAGAAAATGGCATCCGAACAGCTCGGTCTGCAAAAAACGCAGAGCTCGCAGATAACCTACATCACGCTGAACACCGAAGATATGACGGAAGTTGCAAAAGAGGACAGCAACATCTTCATATCTATCACGAACTGGTTCAACAACATCCTTGAATTTCTCGGGTTCAAATCGTAATATTTGTCCGGATGATATAATATAATTGTAGTGCGGACGAGCAGGAAGCCCGTACTATGTTCTATAAAGGAGATATACATGGCTAACAGAGATATGCCTGACAGCACAAAGAGCACGCCCGTACTTGCTCCGACGAACAAAATGAAGCGGAGGATGTTCTGGGTCGTGCTTACTCTGCTTATTTTTGCGGCGGCGTATATATGTTCATCAATATATAAGACAGCGGTGCTCAAATCGGAGTATTACCGCTCAAAAGCAAACTCCCAGCAGCTCAGCAGCTACACTATCACCGCGAACCGCGGCACGATATACGACCGCAACAACAAGATACTCGCACAGAGCACGACTGTGTGGGATGTCGTCCTGTCGCCGAAAGCCATAGCGGAGGACGACGACAAGCGTGAAAAAGACGGAAAGCCGCGTATGTGCGACAAGATATGCGATACCTTGTCGAAGATGCTCGGAGTTGACAGGCAGAAGCTCATCGACGGGTGCAAGAACCTGAACAACGAGTATTTCATCGTAAAGAAGAAGGTCGATAAAACGGCTTACGACAAGATACAGGCTTTCATCACCGAAAACGAGCTTGCGGCATACACCGTGAACCTCATGGAGAGCAGCAAGCGCTACTACCCCAACGATTCCCTCGCATCCAGCATCATAGGCTTCACGAATTACGACAACGAGGGCGTTTACGGGCTTGAAGCGTATTACGACAACTATTTGCAGGGCACGGACGGTGTCATCGTAATGGCAAAGGATGCCAACGGAAACGCCATGCCTTACGACTACGAGAACCGTTTCGAGGCAAGCGACGGCAACTCGCTGGTGCTCACACTCGACAGCACTGTGCAGTATTATCTTGAAAAGAACCTCGAAAACGCGGTGATACAGCACAAGGTAAACAACCGCGCGACCGGTATAATCATGAACGCGAAGACCGGCGCGATAGTCGCAATGGCGACCGCTCCCGGCTACGACCTCAACGACCCGTCACAGCTCTCACCGCAGGACGAGGAAAAGCTCGTCCAGATGCGCGAGGATCTGATGTACGACTACGCGGCGGGTTCCATGAGCGACCAGAAAGAGATCGACGAAGCGATAGAAAAGGATCTCACGGAAGCAAGAGCCGCGATGCGCGAGCTGCAATGGAAGAACAAGGCGGTGTCCGAACTGTACTTCCCCGGCTCGGTATTCAAGGTTATAACCTGTGCTTCGGCGCTCGAAGAAGAAGTTATCAACCTGAACTCGACATTCCAGTGTCTCGGCGTTTACACGGTCGAGGATACGAACATACATTGCTGGACTCTCGGCGGTCACGGCACTCTCGGACTTCAGGACGCGATCACCGCATCCTGCAACCCCGCGTTCATACAGATAGGTCTGAAGCTCGGCTCGAAGCTGTTCAGTAACTACTTTACGGCGTTCGGATTCACGGAAAAGACAGGCATCGACCTGCCCGGCGAAGCAAGCCCTCTCTATGTGCCCTACGAGCGCATGGGAAAGGTCGAGCTTGCGTCTTCATCATTCGGTCAGACCAACAAGATCACCCCGATACAGATGATATGTGCCTACGCTGCCGCTATCAACGGCGGTTATCTCGTGACACCGTATGTTGTTGACAAGATAGTTGACAGCAGCGGAAATATAATAAGATCGACCGAACCCACGATCAAGCGTCAGGTCATAAGCGGCGAAACATCCGAGCTTATGCGTGAGATCACGGAAAACATAGTAAACTACAACGGAGGTCAGAACGCCTACATTTCGGGCTACCGCATAGGCGGAAAGTCGGGCACGTCCCAGAAGCTGGATGAATACCCGAGCTACGCGATGCGCTATGTCGGCTCGTTCTGTGCGTTCACGCCCGCCGATGATCCCGAATATATCATGCTGGTATGCGTTGACGAACCTCTCGGCGGCAAGTACTACGGCTCAATGGTCGCAGCTCCTGTCGTTTCGGCTGTGTTCAGCGAGTGTCTCGAATATCTCGGCGTATATCCGCAGTACACGGCGGAGGAGCTTGCATTGCAGGATACGCAGGTACCCTACGTTTACGGTTCCGCACTGCTCGACGCTATCACGGCGATAAACGCAAAGGGTCTGAAATACACGGTGATAGGCGACGAGAGCGGTGTTGTTGAACGTACAGTCCCCGAAGCCGCAGCACCCATACCGAAGAACGGTACTGTTGTGATATATATGCAGGGCTCATCCTCCCAGACGGTGATAGTTCCAGACATCACAGGATTCACAGTTGACGGCGCAAACAATACGCTCACATACTATGGACTGAACATCTCCCTCAGCGGCGGTGCAGTCAACAACTCCAGCGCACGCGCGGTATCGCAGGATCCCGCTCCCGGCACGGAAGTCAGCAAGGGTACAGTCATAGAAGTAACATTCATGATAAACAACTCCGACGCGGGGTAAGAAGATGGTCGAGAGGGTCGCTCGCCGCTTGAGAGGGCCGCTGCCGCTTGAGACCGTGACTCGCCTTTAGGGCGAGCCACATGAGGAAGAGGCGTTGCCTCTCCCTCAAACTCCCTCACTACTTCCTTTGTTCGACAAAGGAAGCGAAAGCGTTGAGTTTATGGAGGAATGGATTTGCAGTTGTTCGACATTCTGAAAGAGAATGAAAGAGCAGGTCTTAGCGACTGCGAAATAGGAAAGATAACTGACGATACACGAAAGCTGCGGACGGGTGATATATTCGTTGCGATAAGCGGACGAAATTTCGATGGTCACGCCGCCTGCGCGGAAATGCTCGGCAAAGGCGCGGCAGCTGTCGTCGTCAGCCGTGATATGGGCTTGCCGCAGCAGATACTCACCGACGATACGCGGAAAATGTTCGGCGTCCTCTCGTCAAGGTATTTCGGAGAGCCGACAAAGCGGCTGAAGCTGATAGCGGCTACCGGCACCAACGGAAAGACGACGACTGTTAATATTATAAAGCATATTATGAACGAGAACGGTCACAAGTGCGGCTGCATCGGCACGGCAGGCTATGATGTCTGCGGAAAGATCTACGAAGCGCACCTCACAACACCGTATCAGTTCGACCTGTATGGATATTTCCGCGAAATGGCTGACAACGGCGCGGAATACTGCGTTATGGAAGCATCCTCGCAGGCGCTCTCACAGTCAAGGTTCGTGGGCGAAACGTTCGAGTGCGGCATCTTCACCAATCTGACGCAGGATCACCTCGATTGGCACGGCACAATGGAGAACTACTATCAGGCGAAAAGATCGCTGTTCGCAAGCTGCAGATCGGCAGTGATAAACGTCGATGACAAGTGGGGAAAACGGCTGTACGACGAGCTTTCGGCAGAGGGCGGGATCAAGCTCACTGCGCTGAGCGAAAACGGTATGACGGATGTTTCGGCGTGCAGGATAGTTCCCGAAAGCGGAAAAGTTTCGTATATGCTTGCCGTGAAGGATGCGCAGAAAGCGTTCCATGTAAGTATACCGATGCCGGGAAGGTTCAATGTCATGAACTCGATGTGCGCGGCGGCAGCCTGCATAGAGTCGGGACTTCCGGCAGATGCGGCAGTTGCCGGGCTGAACACGGTCAAGGGCGTATGCGGACGCGCGGAAGTGCTCTACGACGGGGATTTCACAGTGATATGCGACTATGCCCACACGGAGGACGGACTGGAAAAGACGCTCCCTGCGATAAAGGAATTTACAAAGGGAAGGCTGATAGTGGTATTCGGCGCGGCAGGAGAACGCGACGCGGGAAAGCGTCCCGCAATGGGAAGATGTGTCGCAAGATACGCAGACGCTGCCGTGGTAACTTCCGACAATCCACGCTTTGAAGACCCGCAGAAGATAATAGACGACGTTATGACGGGATTTGACGCAGACAGCGATGTGTGCTCATACGTCGATCGGCTCGAAGCGATAAAGTACGCGGTCGGGATAGCGCGCAAAGGCGATGTTATCGTGCTCTGCGGCAAGGGTCATGAAGAATACCAGGTCATCGGCGACAACTATATGCCGTTCAGTGAGCATAAGATAATACACGAACTTTGTTCGGACAATTTCAGATCATAAAAAGGGTGTGTCTATGCTTTTACCTATAATCGTTACAGCTTTCGTGGCTGTAGTCGTCACCGCACTGCTCGGACTGGTGCTGATACCGTGGCTGCGGAAGCTGAAATTCGGACAGACGATACTGGATATCGGACCGATATGGCACAAAAAAGACAAACAGGGTACTCCGACAATGGGCGGTATGATGTTCATTATCGGAACGGTGGCCGCGCTTACCGCAGGCGTGATACTGCTTACCCTCGACGGGACGCTCGGCGCGGACACTGTGGCGCAGAAAGACCTGTTCGGGCTTATCGCCGCTGTGGGAGCCGCATTCTTCTTCGGGTTCATAGGTTTCCTCGACGACTTCATCAAAGTGAAGAAAAAGCAGAACGAGGGTCTTACCCCGATGCAGAAAATAATACTGCAAGTGCTGGTCATTGCCGCTTATTTCACGGCGCGTTACCTGTCGGGAGATACAAACACGGTGATAAAGTTCCCGTTTATCGGCGACCTCGACCTGTGGTATTTCTACTACATCATAATGGGACTCGCCATACTCTACATCGTGAACGCAGTTAACCTCACGGACGGACTGGACGGACTGTGTTCGTCGGTAACTTTCGTGTACTGCATCATCTTTGCGATAATTTCGGGTATACTCGGGTACGCGGGATTTACCCTGCTGTCGGTAGCGGCGGCGGGCGGCTGTCTGGGATTTCTTATCTGGAACTGGCACCCCGCGAAAGTGTTCATGGGCGACACAGGCTCTATGTTCTTCGGCGGCATCGTCGCCATGACAGGCGTGGGGATGCACGTCGAGGTGCTCATGGTGATAGCCGCGGCGGTGTATATCTGGGAAGCGCTGACGGTGCTTATACAGATGACGTATTTCAAGCTGACGCACGGCAAGCGTCTTTTCAGGATGACGCCTATACACCACAGCTTCGAGATGCGCGGCTGGAAGGAACAGAAGATAGTTATAGTATTTTCACTGATAGGGGCAGTTTTCGGCACAGTTTCGATACTGCTCGTGAACGGGCTGTGACCCGGCAGACCGATACCGTGTCACTGCGTTTTGTGAAAGGATAGAGATACAGATGGATAATTTAGCGAGAAGGCAGGACAGCTACAGCAGTTCTGTGCCGGCGGATACGGGGCAGCGCGGCGCTGTCCGAAGAAAACCGCCGATAAAGATAGTATCGTCCGCCACCACCGCCGTTCCCGCAAGAGGGGTGAGCAGACCCGCGCCGTCACGCAGGACGGTAAAAGCTCCGGCAGACGCGGCAGTTCCCAAAAACAAGAAACGAATAATCGACTTCTCGATACCGCAGAAATTCGACTTCTCATTTTTCCTGATAGTCGTTATACTGCTTGCCTTCGGGCTGATAATGCTGTTCTCGGCGACCTACGCATCCGCAAAAGTCGGCTACGGCGACAGTTACTACTTCATAAAACGTCAGCTCGTGTTCGCGGTCATGGGACTTGCGGCAATGATAGTCATTTCGTTCATCGACTACCATATCCTGATGAACAAGCTGATACTGCGAGCCGCGATAGTGATATCCGCGGGACTGATGATACTTGTCCGTTTTACGGGAAGTACAGTCAACGGCGCGGAACGCTGGCTTCGTGTCGGTGAGATAACGATACAGCCGTCGGAGATACTCAAATTCGTCACTATCATGGTCATAGCCGAGTATATGCAGCGCAACTACGACAAGATGAAGAGCTTCGTACACGGCTTCATACCAATAATGGTACGCGTAGGCATTGCCTGTGCGCTGGTGGTAATGCAGCCGCATCTTTCCGCGACGCTCATCATCCTCGCCATATCCGTCGCAATGGTATTCATAGGAGGCGCAAGGATCCCTCATGTACTGCTGGTAGTGGGACTTATAGCGCTGGCGGCGATAATGGTATTCACGGTATTCCCGATGATGGGATTTGACTACGTTTCGGACAGAATGCGCAGCTTCAACGACCCCGAAGCCGATATACGCGACACCACCTATCAGACATACCAGTCACTTATCGCCATAGGCTCCGGCGGCTGGTTCGGGCAGGGGCTCGGCAACTCCCACCAGAAGTACAGCTACCTCCCCTTCGTAAACAACGACTTCATCTTCTCGGTAATAGTCGAGGAACTCGGATTTGTGGGCGCAGTGGTCATAGTTCTGCTGTTCCTGATACTGATAATACGCGGATTTTACATCGCCGCGTCGGCTCCGGATAAGTTCGGCACGCTGCTGTGCGCGGGTATCGTCATCCAGATAGGCGTGCAGGCGTTCCTCAACATAGCGGTGGCATCGAACGCGTTCTTCAATACGGGCGTGTCGCTGCCGTTCCTCAGCTACGGCGGTACGGCGCTGATGATGCAGCTCGCGGAAATGGGCGTTGTGCTCAACATCTCACGAAAGGCTTCGATATAATGAGAGTTATACTTGCGGCGGGAGGAACTGCCGGACACATCAATCCCGCGCTTGCGATAGCGGATAAGATACGCGCGCTCTTCCCCGATGCCGTTATAAAATTCGTCGGTGCGCAGGGCGGCATGGAGGAGCGTCTCGTCAGAAAGGCGGGCTATGACTTCACCGCTTTCAGAATGGCGGGATTGCAGAGAAAACTCACGCCCCGCAATATCAAGCGGAACATACAGGCTGTGCATTACTACATCACGGCAAGGGGCGACGCGCACAAGCTGCTGAAAGAGTTCGCGCCCGATGTGGCGATAGGCACCGGCGGCTATGCCTGCGCACCCGTGCTGACGGCGGCGGCGAAAATGGGCATAAAGACCGCGATACACGAGAGCAATTCCCTGCCGGGGATAACCACAACGATGCTGTCGAAGCACGTTGACAAGGTGCTCGTATCGAACGAGGATGTCATCGCCCACCTTTCCCGCAAGGATAACTGCGTGATAACGGGAAATCCCCTGCGCAGCAACATCCCGATAGAAGAACGCAGCGCGGCAAGAGAAAAACTCGGACTGCCGGAAGGAATGACAATAGTTTCGTTCGGCGGCAGTCTCGGAGCAAACAAGATAAGCGAGGCGGTAGTAGGCCTGCTGAAATGGGAACAGGAGGTCGGCAACATAAACCACATACACTCCTTCGGCGGCAACGGCAGAGATATGTTCGAGGGCTTGCTGAAAGAGAGCGGAGCGGAAACAAACGAAAGGTTCAGGGCGAGAGAATACATAGACAATATGTACACCTGTCTGTGCGCGGCGGACCTCGTGATATCGCGGGCGGGCGCAATGACACTGACGGAGCTGAAAGCCACCGGGAGAGCGAGCATACTCATCCCCTTCCCGCAGGCTGCGGAAAATCATCAGTATTACAACGCTCTTACAATGAGCAAAAACGGTGCGGCAATACTTATAGAAGATAAAGAACTGAGCGCGGAAAGGCTGCTCAAAGAAGTGAGGTATTTATATAATAACAGAGATAAACTCGAAGAAATGGGAAACTGCGCCGCAAAGCTCAACATACCGGATTCCACCGACCGCGTCGTCGGAAACATCCTCGACCTGATTAAAAACGATAATCCATAGTCTATACCGCGGTCACATCAGCACCGGCTGTTCTGTCCGCGGTTCTCTTTAGAGCTGCCTATCCGGGCGCTTCTCACCAATATCGCTCTTTCTGCATAATATGAGAGAAAAAGCAGAAAAAGGGTGATATAATATGTCGTCGGGAAGAAAGCTCATCATACACGGCGGTAGGCGGATAGAAGGAGAGATAGCCGTGCAGGGCGCAAAGAACAGCGCTCTGCCGATACTCGCGGCAGCAGTTATGTGCAAAGGCAGATGCGAGATATACAACTGCCCCGCGCTGTCAGATTGTGACGCGGCGTGCAGGATCCTGACATCTCTCGGCTGCGCGTGCAGGCGGGAAGAAAGCTGCGTATGCACAGACGCGTCCGCTGTCGGCAGAAACGAGATATCCGAAAAGCTGATGCGCGAGATGCGTTCATCTATCATATTTATGGGTGCACTGCTCGGGCGGTGCGGTCAGTGCAGGATGTCGTTCCCCGGAGGATGCGAGATAGGCTCACGCCCGATAGATTTCCACCTCGACGCGTTCCGCAGAATGGGCACGAAGATACACGAGGAGCACGGCTACATAGTCTGCACGGCGGATAAACTTCGGGGCGCGAAGATATCCTTCCCCGTCCCGTCGGTGGGTGCGACCGAGAACGTCATGCTCGCGGCAGTCCTCGCAGATGGCACCACCGAGATACACAACGCCGCAAGAGAGCCGGAGATATGCGACCTTGCGGGATTTCTCACCGCCTGCGGCGCAAAGATAAACGGCGCGGGAACAGGCACCGTCACGATAGAGGGTGTACGAAAGCTGTCGGGGTGCAGCTATACGGTGATGCCCGACAGGATAGCAGCCGCCACATATCTGTGCTGCGGAGCGATAACGCGGGGAGAGATACTGCTGACGCACTGCGACCACGGTTCGCTGGTACCCGTTACGGCAGTGCTCGAACAGACCGGATGCAGCATCTACAGTTTCGGAAGCGACAGCGTTTACCTGAATGCCCGAAAGACGCTGAAAGCGCCGGGAGTTATAAGAACAGCGCCGTATCCGGGTTTCCCGACAGACGCGCAGCCCCCGCTCATGGCGCTGTGTACGACATTGCCGGGAACGTCGATGTTCGTAGAAACTATCTTCGAGAACCGGTACCGCCATGTCAGTGAACTTACCCGTCTCGGCGCAAAGATAAAAGTCGAGGGGCAGGTCGCGGTCGTTGAGGGCGTGAACAGACTGTCCGGCGCGGAACT
The DNA here is from genome assembly GCA_946183095.1 of uncultured Clostridia bacterium. Lineage (GTDB taxonomy): Bacteria > Bacillota > Clostridia > Oscillospirales > Ruminococcaceae > Ruminiclostridium_E. The sequence continues at coordinate 10,654 of CAMHBE010000026.1, forward strand.
CGAGGCGGGAGATCTCCGCGGCGGCGCGGCAATGGTCACTGCGGCGCTGTTCGCCGAGGGCGTAACGAAAATAGGTCATACCTGCTACATCAGCCGGGGTTATGAAGATATAGAAGGCTGTCTGAAAAGCGTCGGCGCAGACATCAGAACAGCCTGAGCTTTTAACGATCCATAAAACGAAAAAAGGGGGGATGCGCTATTCCGGATTTTCACAGGCTCAATAAGAGCAAGACCGTTGAAATGAGCAAAAAAGAGCTGAATGACAGGCTCCGCAAAGAAACGGAAATGTCGGCAAAAAAGGCACAGAAGAAAAAAACGCCCGAAAAGCCCACAAAAAAACAGCAGAAGATAGTTGAACAGACGAGAACGCAGCTCCCGCCGCAAAGCCCCGTCCGCAGACAGCGCGAGGAGGAAATGAAGAAGCGCGCGGAACGTGAAAAGCGCGAGAAACGCCGCCGCAAACGCGGAAGCTACATCGTTTACTACGTTATCCTCGGCATAATCGCCGCCGTAACGTTCGCTGTACTGTCCGTGACCGTGCTTTTCAACGCCGAACAGATAGTTATCGAAGGCGAAACGGAATACAGCGACGCGCAGATCATCGAAGCCAGCGGACTTCAGGGAAACGAAAACCTTGTAAGACTGAACACATCGGGAATCCCCGAAAAAATACTCGACAAGCTCGTAAAACTTGACAGCGTAAAGGTCGATAAGGTGTTCCCCTCAACGATAAAAATAACAGCGGAACCCGCCGTTCCCATGGCAAGTTTCCGCTATAACTCGCAGTATTACGTAATTTCACACATCGGAAGAGTTATCGAGATATCGGGCGACACTCCGGACTGTATGCAGATCATAGGCTACGTCCCCGCGGAGTCCGTCATTGTCGGCAGCTTCATCACCGCCGAGGATCCCGAACAGGACACGCTCGTTTCCGAAATAAGCGGAGCGCTCGAAAAAGCGGGCATCGACAATATCACCACCGTCAACATCACCGATAAGCTCGATATCGTCATAACATACGATGACCGCATAGATATGTATATCGGCTCGGTATTGCAGCTCGACGAGAAAATGCGCATAGCACATGAGCTTCTGTACAAGGGGTATATCTCCGATACAGACCGCGTAACGCTCGACATTTCCGACACGAGCAAGGCTATCCAGCGCCCGATAACGATGCAGGCTGTCACGGCAGCTCCCGCGGAACCGGAGACAGACACTTCCGCCGCCAACGAGGACGGCACTCCCGCAGAGGAAACCACCGGAGAAACTGCGGAGGAAAACGGCGAGACTGCGCCGGAGTCCGCGTAAGTCCCGCTATACTGCCAAAAAATGGCAAAAACCACAATATTTAGAGGCAAATTTAAAAATTGTCCACTAAATATGAAAATTTTTTTTGAAAAACTATTGAAATTTTCTTCAAAATCTGCTACAATAGATTGTGATGAAATACGGTTGTTAAGCGGGTTTGACGTTCACAGCGAGCAGATTTGTGAACATTCGCGCCGTGATGTTGAATAAATCAGGAGGTAACGTATTGTGGCAATCGAAATAGATGAAGAAGGCTTTGAA
>CAMHBE010000027.1 GCA_946183095.1 uncultured Clostridia bacterium
CAGGTCGAGGGCGCGCAGCCCTCGTGCCGTCTGCAAAGACAGCGCGAATGCGCCGGGATATATTGCTAAACTCTGGAGGGTGCAGATGAATCTGTCGATGAAATGGCTTAACGACTATGTAAAAGCCGATATGCCGATCAAAGAATTTGTCGCGGGGATAACCATGAGCGGCTCGAAAGTCGAGACGTATCACGAAATGCGCGGCGAAGTGGAAAAAGTAGTTGTCGGGAAGGTTCTCGACATAAAAAAACATGAGGACAGCGAAAAGCTGTGGATATGTCAGGTGGATGTCGGGCAGGATGCACCTATACAGATAGTGACTGCCGCGACTAATGTGACTGCCGGTGCGTATATCCCGGTGGTGCTGGACGGCGGTACGGTGATAGACCGCGAGAACGGCAAGACCGTCAAGATCAAGAAAGGCAAGCTGCGCGGCGCGGAAAGCTGCGGTATGTTCTGCTCCTTCAACGAGCTCGGCATGGATAACGCCGACTTCCCGTATTCTTCGCCCGACGGTGTGCTCGTCCTCAACGACGATCCCGATTTCGACAAAATGAAGCCCGGCGATGATGTCCTGAAGGTTGTCGGACTGGATGATATAAGCGTTGAGTTCGAGATAACCAACAACCGCCCGGACTGCCTGTCGGTGCTGGGTCTTGCAAGAGAGACAAGCGCTACCTTCGGTCTTCCCTATGATGTGAAAGAACCTGCGTTCAAGGGCGTTGACGGCGACATCAGAAAGGAGCTCACTGTCACCGTTGAGAATACAAAGCTCTGCTCCCGCTATATGGCGGCAAAAGTCAAGAACGTAAAGATCGCGCCCTCTCCGCGCTGGATGGTCGAAAGACTGCGCGCAAGCGGAGTTCGCGCAATAAACAACCTCGTCGATATAACCAACTTCGTTATGCTCGAATACGGTCATCCGATGCACGCTTTCGATGCGCGCTATGTTGCGGGCAACCAGATAGTCGTGCGCAACGCGAAAGACGGCGAAACTCTCAAACTCCTCGATGAAGCCAAAGAGCCCGTAAAGCTCACACCCGAGATGCTCGTTATCGCAGATGCCGAAAAGCCTATGGCTGTGGCAGGCGTAATGGGCGGCGAGTACAGCGGTATATGGGACGATACGACCGAAGTGATCTTCGAGGCTGCGTGCTTCGACGGCGTTTCCGTCCGCAGAACTGCCCGCAAAATAGGCGAGCGTACCGAATCGAGCGCACGTTTTGAAAAGGGACTTGACCCGATAAATGCAAAGAACGCGCTTTACCGTGCATTGCAGCTCGTGGAGATGCTCGGCTGCGGTGAAGTGGTGAACACAGTTATAGATATCGACAATTCCAACAAGACTCCCCACAAACTGGTGCATGACTGGAAGTGGGTGAACAGCTTCCTCGGCGCGGATATCCCCGAAGAAGAACAGATAGATATACTCGAAAGACTGGGATTTGTGTATGATCGTGCAACTCACGAGATAACTGTCCCCAGCGTCAGGATAGATATGCTGCTGCCCTGCGACATCGGCGAAGAGATCGCGAGGATATACGGCTATAACCGTATCGCGTCCACCATTCCGAAGCTGTCCAGCAGAAGCGCGGTAACAAAAGAACAGAAGTTCGCGGACAAGCTGTGCGGGATAATGATCGCACAGGGCTGCATGGAAACTATGACGTTCAGCTTCATCTCGCCGAAATGGTATGAGAAGATACGTCTTGCCGAGGATCGCAGAAAGAGCGTTACGCTGCTCGACCCGCTGGGCGAAGATACGAGCGTTATGCGCACAACGATGATACCCTCCATGACGGAGCTTATCGTCCGCAACATAAACAACCGCACCCCCGCGGGAAGATTTTTCGAGCCGGGTCGCATCTACCTGCCGAAAGAAAATGCCGGGGAACTCCCCGAAGAACGTGATGTTCTCTGCATCGGCGTTTACGGCGCGGACGAAGACTTCTTCACGCTCAAAGGCATTGTCGAAGCGATATTTGACGATACCGGCATCGACGCGAGGTTCACCAAGTGCACAGATGCAACGTTCCACACGGGCCGCTGTGCAAAGGTGACAGCGGGAGATACCGAAATAGGCGTGCTGGGCGAACTTCATCCGGCAGTTGCGGAAAACTACGGCGTAAAAGAGCGCATCTACATCGCGGAACTCGATATCGCCGCAATGTGCGGACTTGCAAACGATGATGTAAAGTACAGACAGCTCCCGAAGTTCCCGGCGATAACCCGTGACCTGAGCCTTGTATGTGACGATGCTGTGGAGTCGGGTGATATCGTTGATATCATCACAAAGAACGGAAAGCACCTCGAACAGGTGACGCTTTTCGATATGTACAAGGGTGCAGGAGTTGCCGACGGCAAAAAGAGCCTTTCATACAAGCTCGTTATGCGCCGCGAAGATAAGACAATGGAAGCCGAGGAGGCGGACAAGTCCGTCGAAAAGATACTAAAAGCTCTCGGCGAAAAGAATATAACACTCAGATAAAACGGAAAGAAGGACGAAAGTTATGAGAAGATCGGCACGAACAGTGCTGCTGACGCTGATCTGCGGCGCTATGGTCGCCGGCGCGGGTTCCTGCGCACTCGGTCAGACTTATCCGCTGACGATAGACGGCGAGAAGATACGCGCAGGCATCTATATCTACAGACAGAATGACAGCTACGGCGCGGCTGCGGACGCCATAAGGGAAGAACAGCCAGACCTCGATACGAGCGCGGAAGGGTTCAGCTACCTCGATCAGACAGTCGAAGGAAAGTCATTCACCGATTACGTCAACGAAAAGACCATAGAGAGCTGCCGCGAATATGTTGCGGTGGAGCGCCTTTTTGACAGCAACGGTCTTTCTCTTACAGCAGACGAGATAAAAGAAGTAAATGACCGCGTCAAGCAGGTCTGGACAGAACCCGATCAGTATTACGCAATGTACGGCATGACGATGATCTGGGGCGACTATTACAGCAAACTCGGCGTGGGTCAGGAATCCTTCCGTGATATCCGCATCGAAGAAAAGAAGCGTGAGAAGCTCTTCGACTACTTCTACGGCGATGAAGGTGCTCTGAAAGCCACCGAAGACGAGATAAACGCTGCTTTGCAGTCCGACTACTCCATGGTGAACTACATCGAGTACAGCCTTGAAAACGGCGACAGTGCGCAGAGCTATGCGGACAAGATAACTTCCGGCAGCAGCTTTGAACAGGTATGGCAGGAACTGACACAGGCTGAAAACGACGAGAAGTTCGCAAAAGAACAGGCGGAAGCTGCCGAAAAGGCTGCGGAAGAAGCCGAGAACGCCGATGATACGGAAAACACCGATACCGACGATACCGATGCTGCGGCAGACACCGAAGCTGATACCGAGGAAACTCCCACGGCTCCCGAACAGGCTGAACTTCCCGAGACGGATTCCCTCATCGAAGTTATCAAGAAGGATGCCACATCCCCGTCGGAGGATTTCGTCGCACAGGTCATGGATATGGCAGCAGGCGACGTTAAGGTGATAACCACCGAGGACGGCACTTCCTACATCGTGCAGAAGCTCGATATCCTCTCCAAACCCGAAAAGACCGAAACAGAAGTCGAAAACCTCAAGACCGAACTCAAAGAGGACGACTTTGATGAAATGCTCAAAACTGCGGGTGCGGCATACAGCCTTACCGAGGACGGCTCAAAGGGAATGTACACCGTGAAGGGTCTTATGGACAGGCAGAAAGAAGCTGTCAAGTAAAGAAACGCAATAACGAAAGTTCATCCCTCGCCCCATGGCGGGGGATAGATTTATATTATGGGTCTGAAATTCGGAGGTCCTATGATTTATCTTGACAATGCGGCTACTACGCCCATTACCGACAATGTGCTCGAAGCGATGCTGCCGTGGCTGAAAGAGGGTTTCGGCAACCCCTCTTCGGTGTACTCTGTCGGACGAAAAAGCGCTATAGCACTCAACAAGGCAAGAGCACTGTGCGCGGAAGTGCTGGGGTGTCAGCCGAAAAATATATTTTTCACGAGCGGCGGTACCGAGAGCGATAACCACGCTATCTTTGCTGCTGCCGAAAAAGCGCGTGCAGTCGGAAAAATGCACATCATCACGTCTTCTGTCGAGCACCACGCTGTTCTGGAACCGCTGCGGGTGCTGGAAAAAAAGGGGTTCCGCGTTACCCGTCTGCCGGTGTATGATAACGGCATTGTGCGGGTCAGCGACCTCGAAGCCGCCGTAACTCCCGATACTGCGTTCGTTACCGTAATGGCAGCAAACAACGAGATCGGCACCATTCAGCCTATCGACGGGATAGGCGCGGTATGCAGAGAGCGCGGCATCCTCTTTCACACGGACGCGGTGCAGGCTTTCGGAAATATGCCGCTCGATACGAACAGCGTCGATATGCTGTCGCTGTCGGGTCATAAGCTGCACGCGCCTAAAGGCGTGGGACTTCTGTATGTTCGGGAACCCGCATCACTGCCGCCGTTCATACTCGGCGGGTCACAGCAGAGCGGCAAGCGTGCCGGCACCGAGAACGTTGCGGGGATCGTCGGACTTGCGGAGGCTATGCGCGCCGCCGCCGAGGGAGCGGAAGAAAAACGTGTAAAGCTGCTCGCCATGCGTGAGCGCATTACCCGGGAAATCTCAAAAATAAAAGGCGCCCGGCTGAACGGTGACCCGGAGCGGCGCCTTGCGTCAAATGTGAATTTTTCCTTTGAGGGTGTCGAGGGAGAAGCGCTGATATTGCAGCTCGACCTCGCAGGTATCGCGGTATCGAGCGGATCCGCGTGTACGTCGGGTTCTCTCGACCCGTCACACGTCCTGCTGGCGCTGGGACTGTCGCACGATGAAGCGAGAAGCTCGGTGCGCATCACCATGTCCGACCTTACGACAGACGAGGATATCGACGGACTGCTTGCGGTGCTCCCGTCGGCAGTGGATAAACTCCGCTACCTGCGCGGTATCAGTCTATGAACTTTCCGCCGAGCACCACGAACTCCGGCGCTTCGGTGATATCGAAAACTTCCCCGCGGAAAGCCGTGAAGTCCGCATCCTTGCCCGGCTCGATGCTTCCGACCCTGTCATCTATCCCGCAGATGCGGGCGGGAACTATGGTTATCGCGCGTATCGCCTCGTATTTGCTCAGCCCTCCGCGCACGGCTATGCCCGCTGTCACGGGAAGATACTGTATGGGCGTTTCGGGGTGGTCGGTGCATATCGCAAACTCCACGCCCTTTTTGTGCAGTTTCGCGGCGTTGGTGATACTCTGATTGATGAGTTCGGGCTTGCAGCGGTCCGCAAGCAGCGGTCCTATGATGCACTGCGTATGCTCCTCGTGCAGCTCATCCGCTATAAGATGCCCGTCGGTCGCGTGTATCAGCACATAGTCTATCGAGAACTCCTTCGCTATGCGAATGGCGGTGAAGATATCGTCCTGACGGTGGCAGTGAAAATGCGCCTTTATCTCCCGCCGCAGCAGCGGCAGCAGCGCCTCGCACTTTATATCGTAATCGGGACGGGAAGTTTCGTCGTCCGTACCCTTTGTGCGCTCGTATTCCTCAGTTTCTTCGAGGTAACGGCGCGCTTTGTACAGCTGTTCGCGGATTATCGCGGCAGTCGCCATGCGTGTAACGGGCGTTTCGTCGCGGTCATTGTACGTCCGTTTGGGATTTTCGCCCAGCGCGAACTTTATGGAAACGGGATCCTTCACGATCAGCTTGTCTATGCGGGTACTGCCGTATGTCTTCATTGCAAGAAAGTTCCCGTCTATAGGGTTTGCGCTGCCCGCACCGGTCACGACCGTGCCGATACCGGCGTGCGCGGCTTCTGAAAAGCACAGGTCGGCGGCGTTTATCGCGTCTATCGACCGAAGGTGAGGAGTTGAGGGGTCGGTGTCTTCGTTCACGTCCTCGCCCTCGAATCCCAGTCCGTTCTCGCATATCCCGATATGGCAGTGCGCGTCAACGAACGCCGGGTATATCGTGAGCCCCGACGCGTCAATGGTATCGCTGGTGTCGGTGCTGCCGGAAAACTCGTCCATTGAGCCGACCGCGGTTATCTTCCCGCCGGATGTTTCGATGTAGCCGCACTCGATGATGTCGGTATCCTCCGAGGCGGTGAAAATTCTTGCGTTGCAGATTATCATAACTGTTCCTTTATCGCATTTACCACAGCGTCGGGAGTTCCCGCCGCTTTTATTGTTATATCGGCACGTTCCGCATATACGGGTCTTCTTGTATCATACAGCTCCCGCACCTTTTCTTTCGGGTTGTTGTGTGCAAGCGGGCGGTTCGGGTCGTCCTTTATGCGCTCGTAGCAAGTCTCAAAGTCCGCATCGAGGAACACTACTTTCCCGTTTTCCCGCGCGGTCTTTGCTGTATTGTCGTTTATTATCGCACCGCCGCCCAGCGCAACTACAGAGTTGTCGGGCATTTCCGCGATGTACTTCGCTTCAAGCTCACGAAAGTGCGGTTCGCCGTACTTCGCGAAAATATCGGGTATCGTCATGCCCTCGTGCTCGACGATATAGGCATCGAGATCCGCAAACGCCATTCCGAGCCGTTCCGCGAGCATACGCCCGGTAAGGCTCTTGCCGCAGCCCATAAAGCCGCAAAGCCATATCTTCATAGATTACCTCTTTCTGTCAGTCTTCGGGCAGCTCCCTGCCGCCGTTGGAAAGATCGACGTTCTTCTCGGTGTAAGGGTCGACCTCTTCCATAAGATGCCCGCCCACCGCGTAGTTGTTGCGCATTTCCGGGTCGGTAGGCTGTACCTCGAAAACGGGTGCAGGAGTGGCTTCGGGCATAGGCGGGGGAGTTGGGAAAGCCTGTGCTGCGGGCATTGCACCCGGCAGAGAGCTCTGAATATACGGCGAAACTATTGGATGATCCGGCTGTGTGGGGAACTGCGCGGGCTGTGCGGGAAACTCGCCCGTATAACGCGGTATCTCCGGCGCTTTCGGCATTTCGCGGATATCGAGCCTGCTGTCGAAGCTCTCGTCCGTATCGCGCTCCGGCAGGTCGGGGTTGATGATCGGGATGCCGTTGCTGTGGGGAGTCACTACGTTGGGCTTTACCTGACCGCCGCTTTCCGTACCGCCGTTGGAGAGATCGACTTCCTCAGAACTGCGGGGATCCACCGTCGGCATAGTATCGCTGACCTGTTTGTGCTCATGCAGGGCGCTGTAGGGCACATACTGTGAAAACTCATCTTCGTAGATGCTGGGACGGACGGCAGTGCCGCTCACACCGGCGGCTTCGGTCTTTTCCTCTCCCGCAAGCGGCGGCAGCGGACGGTCATCCACACCCCGATATACTTTTTGTCCGAAACCTGCCGAATGATACGACGGGTAAATTTGCTGCTGACCGCCGTACATATTCAGTATCTGCTCGGGAGAGGACGGCTTTGAGTTTTTAAACCTCGACGATGAACTGTTCTTCATTTTCTCACGGCTTATCATCATATCCACCGCTTCAAGCGCTGCCTGTGACGAGCGGTAATGTGTCTGCGGCTGCTGCATCTGCGGCGTCGGCATAACTGTCGGCATTACGGGCGGCGGCAGGTTATCTGTCTCACGCTTTACCGGAAAGTCGGGTATGGGGTCGGGAGCGGTTCGTTCGGGAGCAACAGGAGGACGCATCTTGCAGAGGTCATACGGTGCGCCCGCGGGGGACTGCATCGACGAAGGTGCGTCAGAGTGCAGGAACGAAGGCTCGGATGACTGCTGTATCGGCGTACTGCGGTAATCGTAGTTCGTATTGTAGTTCATTTCCGGACTGACGTAGGTGTACTCCGGTTCCCGCATCCGGCGCTTGCTCGCAAAGATTGTGACAAGTGCTATGATACCGAGAACGAACAGCATCCCGAGACCTATCATGAGGAACGGGCTTCCGGTCGCGGCGTTCTTCCGCACGACATAGGGAACAAGAGCGTTCATGTACGCGTCGAAGTAGTAGTCTGTATCATACCCGTCGTAGAATGCGTCAACAAAAGCCCGGATATAATCGCGGATATACCCGTATTCCGTCTGGGACATCTCGTTCACTTCCGCACGGTCAACAGTCACTCTTGTGGTTGTGGAGTCTGTCTCACCGACATACATATATATCGTTTCCTCTGCGAGCTTTTCAAGAAGATCGTGCTCTTGATTGTTGCCTGTGCAGTAGCACATCACTTTTGTGGGAACATCGCTTTCGAGAGACTGAAAGTATGGTATCACATAGTAATAGGTATATGATTTTCCGCCGTGACGCGAGGTGGACTCATACCTCACCGCACAGCCGAGGGTCTCCGTGATCGTTCCCTGAAGGATATCGCCTTTTCTGAAATCCGAGACAGCCATATTTGAAAAATCGCTGTGCGAGCCGCCGAGATCCTTCGATACCTCTATGATACCGAACACAGTCAGTATTACAGCCACTACGATCAATCCTATCAGCAGCCTTAGTATGCGGCTGCCCGCAGTCGAACCTATCGCCATAGTATATCCTTTCATATACAAAAAACCGCAATCTTCATAATAATATCACTGTTCCCCCGTCATGCAAAAGAAGACCTTTCGTAAGGCGGGGGAACCGGACAGGCTATACCGCGTGCGTCTCTTTGTGCGGTATTGCCTATATTATTTCTGCGGAACTTCTATCTTGCTCATGCCGCCCATGTAGGGTCTGAGCACCTCGGGGATGTTCACGGAACCGTCGGCGTTGAGGTTGTTCTCAAGGAACGCTATGAGCATTCTCGGCGGTGCGACTACCGTGTTGTTGAGGGTATGCGCAAGATACTTCTTGCCGTCCTTGCCGTTTACGCGGATCTTTAAGCGTCTTGCCTGCGCATCGCCGAGATTCGAGCAGCTGCCGACCTCGAAATACTTCTTCTGACGCGGCGACCATGCCTCAACGTCAAGGCTCTTCACCTTCAGGTCGGCAAGATCTCCGGAGCAGCACTCCAGCGTTCTTACCGGTATATCCATGGAGCGGAACAGATCGACTGTGTTCTTCCAGAGCTGGTCGAACCAGTAGGGGCTGTCCTCGGGCTTGCATATAACGATCATTTCCTGCTTCTCGAACTGGTGGATACGGTAAACTCCGCGCTCCTCCAGACCGTGAGCGCCCTTCTCCTTGCGGAAGCACGGAGAGTAGCTGGTGAGGGTATGCGGCAGAGTGTCCTCCTGCACTATCGTGTCGATGTACTTGCCTATCATGGAGTGCTCACTGGTACCGATTAGGTAGAGGTCTTCACCCTCGATCTTGTACATCATTGCATCCATTTCGGCAAAGCTCATAACGCCGGTAACGACATTGCTTCTTATCATGAAAGGCGGCACGCAGTAGGTGAATCCCCTGTTTATCATGAAATCGCGGGCATAGGAGATAACAGCGGAGTGAAGTCTCGCTATATCCCCCATGAGATAGTAGAAACCGTTGCCGGCAACGCGTCTTGCCGCATCGAGGTCGATACCGTTCAGCTTTTCCATAATGTCGGTATGGTAGGGTATCTCGAAATCGGGAACTACAGGCTCGCCGAACTTCTCTATCTCAACATTGCAGCTGTCGTCCTTGCCGATCGGAACACTGGGGTCGATGATGTTCGGTATGGTCATCATGATCTTTGTGATCTTCTCGGTAAGCTCAGTCTCCTTTGCTTCGAGCTGTTCGAGCTTTGCGGAGAACTCGTTCACCTGCTTCTTTGCTTCCTCGGCTTCATCCTTCCTGCCCTGACCCATGAGCTTTCCTATCTCCTTGGAGATGCGGTTCCTGTCGGCACGAAGTCCGTCGGCTTCCTGCTGGGTCCTGCGGCTCTCGGCATCGAGTGCTATGACTTCATCGACAAGCGGGAGCTTCTGATCCTGAAACTTCTTCTTGATGTTTTCCTTTACTGCGTCGGGGTTTTCTCTTAAAAATTTGATGTCTATCATTTTACCGGGTTCCTTTCAGATTTTTTGCATGTCCGTTCATCGTTCGGACAGGTATTTTATAAGCTCTTTCAGCTCATCTTCGTTTGCACAGTCTATACTGAATGTATATCTGTCTTTCTGTTTGTCTATGTGTACAGGCTTTCCGATATGGTCGGTAAGGCTCAGCTCGGCTTCAACGAGGAACGTATCCTTCGGCGGTCTTGCGCGAACAGCTTTTTCCGTGGTCATCTGCTTTGCAAGACGTTCGAGGGCGCGGACGCTTATACCGTCCTTTATCGCTTTCTCCGCGAGGGTATGCTGTATCTCCACGTCCTGTATGCCGAGAATGACCTTGCAGTGTCCGACGGAGAGTTCGCCGCCGCGCACGCTCGCCTGTATATCCTCGGGGAGAGTTATCAGGCGCAGGGAGTTCGCAACGGAGGAACGGGGCTTTCCGACCTTTTTAGCGACTTCCTCCTGCGTCATATCGAATGAATCTATCAGCATCTTGTAACCGAGCGCCACTTCTATGGGGTTCAGGTCTTCACGCTGGAGATTCTCGATAAGTGCTATCTGCGCTGTCTGCTCGTCGCTCAGCTCCATTATGCGAACGGGAACTTCCGTAAGTCCCGCTATCTTTGCCGCGCGCCAGCGTCTTTCTCCCGCGACGATCTGATAACCGTCGCCGTAGGGACGCACCGTGAGCGGCTGTATCACGCCGTGCTCCACTATATTCTCCGCGAGTGCGTTAAGAGCCTCCTCGTTGAAGGTCTTTCGCGGCTGTTTCTTGTTCGGCTCTATCTCCGATATTTTAAGTTTCAGCGGTACGGCATTGTCATCCCCGCCGTACAGACCGTCATCGAACAGTCCGTCAAGATAATCATCGTTCAATGCGGATTTTTTTCCCATTTACAGACCCCTTTCTTTTGTGATCGCGTCAGGTATAGTAAAAGACATTATTTGTCGTGATCAGTCTGATTTCCCGGGGGCTTTCCGATTGCCCCCGAACCCCTTCGGGTACAGACAAAATACAATTATTCATGTCACTTACCATAACTAAAGCATCTCATCCGCGGCTTTGCACCTTTTTGCTATCTCACGGGCGAGCTTTGCGTATGCCTCGGCTCCCTTTGACGCGGGATCGTAGTACATGATAGGCTCACCGTGGCTGGGCGCTTCCGTAAGTTTTACATTGCGCGGGATCTCGGTATTGAAGAAGATATCCTCCGAGAATTTCGACTTTATGGCGCGCATGACCTCGCGGTTCACTTTGAGTTTGCTGTCCACCATTGTGAAAGCTATGCCCATTATCTGTAGATTACGGTTGCTGGATTTCTTCACGCGCTTCACCGTTGCGATAAGCTCTGCAACTCCCTCTAAGCTGTAGGGTTCGCACTGCATCGGGATGATAAGGCGGTCGCAGGCGTTCAGCCCGTTGAGCGCGAGGACTCCGAGAGACGGCAGACAATCTATGATGATAATATCATAATCGTCGCGTATCTGGAGCAGCGCCTTTTTGAGCTGCATATTCTTGTTCTCGAAGCGCAGCAGGCGTATCTCGGCTTCGGCGAGAGCCTGTGTCGAAGGCATCAGCGACAGGTTCTTGAACTTTGTGGAGATAATAGCCTGCGCGGGTCTTACTTCTCCCATTATCACATCGTATGTAGTGTATTCGAGGTCGCGCTTTGCACCTCCGAAAATGCCCACGCCCGCGGTGGCATTGCCCTGTGGGTCGAGGTCAACGAGCAGGACTTTCTTTCCCATACCGCCGAGTGCAGCCGCAACATTTATCGCGGTGGTAGTTTTTGCAACTCCGCCTTTCTGGTT
>CAMHBE010000028.1 GCA_946183095.1 uncultured Clostridia bacterium
CAACTCCGTCGTGGTGGACGGCAAGAGCGCTCAGACACGCATAGATGAAGCCGTGAAGGTGATCGACCGCGAGATGAAGCGCAAGCTCGAAGAATTCGGCTACATCGACAGTGACGGCAACACTCTGAAAGAGTACGTCATACCCGATATCCACAGTATCATGCCGATACTCGGAAGAGAACAGTAAGGAGGTGCTTGCATAATGGAAACACAGGCGAATGCCGCGGCTCCCGCAAAGCCCGCGGTGAAGCGCAGAAAAAACAAGATCTCCCGGCGTGAGAACAACTGGCGCGGCTGGCTGTTCATCGGTCCTTATGCGATCATCTTCTCCATATTCATCCTCGTACCCGTTGTCCTTGCGGTGATACTCTCGTTTACGAACTTCAACGCGATACAGTTCCCGAAGTTCGTGGGGTTTCTCAACTACATAACCATACTTACGAATGACGCGGAGTTCATGAAGTACGTCCTGCCGAATACCATTATCTACGCGGTAGTGGTGGGCATCGGCGGCTACATCCTCTCATTCATCCTCGCGTGGGCGCTGTGCAACCTCACAAAGCCCGTGCGCACCGTATTCGCGCTGATACTCTACTCGCCGAGCATGACCACCGGTGTTGCCATGACCGTACTCTGGAAGGTAATCTTCTCCGGCGACCAGTCGGGTCTGCTCAACAGCTGGCTCATGGAGCTGGGAGTTATCACCGAGCCTGTGCTGTGGCTCACCGATACGCGGTTCCTCCTGCCGATAGTCATAATAATCGGTCTGTGGTCGTCGATGGGTATCGGCTTCCTCAGCATGATAGCGGGTATTCTCAACACCGACGCTTCTCTCTACGAAGCGGCAGCCATAGACGGTATCACCAACCGTTTCCAGGAAATGGTCTATATCACCATACCGCAGATGAAGCCGCAGATGCTGTTCGCGGCGGTCATGGCGATAGTCGGCGCATTCCAGAACGGCATGATAAGCTCCATGCTCGTCGGCAATCCCTCTCCGGGCTATGCGTCGCAGCTCCTCGTGAACCACATCGAGGACTATGGTTTCCTGCGCTACGAAATGGGCTACGCGGCGGCGATATCCGTCGTTCTGCTGCTGATAGTGCAGCTGTTCAGCAAGGGCGCGAACGCACTGCTGACGGAGAAAGACCCATACGGAAAAGCAAAGGCGACAAAGAACAAGATCGTGAAAGAACTGAAAATGCCGGATGAAAGGAGGGCGTGAAGATGAAGGGCAGAAAAATAAACCCCAAGCGCTTCGAGATAGGTCAGCTCAAAATAATCCTGCTCATACTCCCGCTCGTTATCTTCATGGGTATGCCTATCATCTTTATCATCAACCACGCTTTCAAGCCGATGGAAGAGCTGTTCGCGTTCCCTCCGACATTCTTTGTGAAAAACGCGACCCTTGAGAATTTCAGCAAGCTGATAAAGTTTTCGGACAGCAGCGGCATACCGCTCAGCCGTTACCTCTTCAACAGCCTTGTGGTCACGGTCATAACAGTGGGGCTTGCGCTGCTGCTCACCACAATGTCGGCATTCGCGCTCGCAAAGATAAAGTTCAAAGGCCGCAATATGCTGACCCGCATAAATCAGGTGGCGATCATGTTCGTCAGCACCGCTGTGCTGATACCGCGCTACATTGTTATCTGCAACCTCGGGCTCATCGACAACCTTCTGGCTCACATACTGCCGCTCGTGGCAATGCCGGTAGCGCTGTTCCTTGTGAAGCAGTTCGTTGAGCAGGTGCCCGATTCGCTGCTCGAAGCGGCGTACATGGACGGCGCCACCGACCTCGATATCTACCTCAAAGTCATAATGCCCATGATACGGCCCGCTGTTGCAACGGCAGCGATACTCGTATTCCAGCAGGTCTGGACGAACATGGAGACATCGAGCTATTTCTTCAGCGACGACAGCATGAAGACTCTGACATTCTACATGAACACTCTCGTGAACGCGAACAACACCGTTGCCGGACAGGGTATGGCGGCTGCCGCTTCTCTGATAATGTTCCTGCCGAACCTCGTGCTTTTCATAATCCTTCAGAACAAGGTAATGAACACAATGGCAAATTCCGGTATCAAGTAAGATCGGGGGTAAGAAAATATGCAAAAGCTGAAACGCCTTGCAGCGGCTTTACTTTCAGCCGTCGTAATATGTGTGGCATTGTCTGTCACCGCGTTTGCCGATACCCCCTACGTTACATACACGATAAACGGTTACGGGCAGATACGAAGGACACAGACCGCGTATCTCGCGCATTCCACCGTTATCAAGTTCGGTGAAGAGTCTCTCGCGGCTCCCTCCGATATATGTCTGGCGGACGACGGGCTCATCTATGTTGCGGATTCCGGCAACAGACGTATAGTTGTGGGTACGGCAGACGGAGAGCTTGTCCGCATCATAGGCGAAGGCACTCTGAAAAATCCGCGCGGCGTATTCGTTACCGCAGACGGCAGCGTATATGTTGCCGACCGCGACGCGGAAAGAATATTCATTTTCGCTCCGGACGGCGAGCTGACCGGGGAATACGGCAAGCCCGCAAGCCCCCTCTACGGAGATGAAGTCAGCTTCCTGCCGATAAAGATAGTCGTGAATGATGCGGGCATCATGTTCGTGGTGTGCGAATCCAACACCAACGGTATCGTTGAGATATCCCCCACCGACGGCGGCACGTTCCTCGGCTACTTCGGCACGAACTATGCGGCGGTCGATCTGACCACTATAATCTACAGATCCATACTGACAGATGAACAGCGCGCAAAAATGGTGAGCAATATCCCTGCCACTCCCACGAACCTCACTATCGACGGCAAGGGGCTCATCTACACCGTAACGCGCGGCAACGAGAACGATACGCTCAAACGCCTGAACATAGCAGGCACAAACATGATACACAACACCGACGGGACTTACGCCGATACGCCCACTTCGGTAGCTGCCGGGAACCATGACAACGTTTATGTCGCTGACCAGCAGGGCTACATCTTCGAGTACAACAACGAGGGCGAGATGATATTCGTGTTCGGCGGACCCGACGACGGTACCCAGCGTGTGGGTCTTTCCACAATGGTAAGCGGTATCGCGGTGGACAAGAACGACCGCATATACGTTCTCGACTCCGACAAGGCGCAGATACAGATCTATCAGCCCACGGAGTTCACCGACCTGCTGCACAGCGCGCTGTACCTCTACTCAAAGGGTCGCTACACCGAAGCGAAGGAGCCGCTCACCGCGATACTTCGCATGAACTCGATGTTCGACTACGCAAACAAGGCTATGGGACGCTGCTACTTCCGTGAGGAGAACTACACCGAGGCTCTGCGCTACGCGAGACTTGCAAAGGACTACACGGGTTATTCCGACGCCTACTGGGAGATACGCAACGTATGGCTGAAAAACAACATCATCACTGTTATAATCGCACTGGTGCTGCTGTTCGTTATAATAAAGTTACTGAAAACGCTTGACAAGAAAAAGAACATCCTCGCGGCACCGAGAGCGTTCTTCGGGAAAGTGCGTGAAAAGCGCTTCATCGACAATTTCCTGTACGCGTTCAGGTTCATGAAGAAACCCGCCGACACCGCATACGGCATAGCGGCGGAGGGCAGGGAAGGCTGGCTGATGCCGTCGCTCCTGCTGCTCATCTTCATGGTGGAGTTCGTGCTCAACAAATACACCTGCGGCTTCCTCATGAAAGGCGTGATGGACGGCAGATACGAGATCCTCAGCGACATCGGCGCTATCATAGCGGTCGTCATTGCGGTGACAGCCTGCACCTACCTCGTCTGCACGATAAACGAGGGCGAAGGCACGGTCAAGAAGATCTACACGGCGATATGCTACAGCCTTACGCCTTACATAATCTTCACGCCGCTCGTATATCTCCTGTCGCACGTTCTCACCAACAATGAGATATTCCTGACAACGATGCTGTCGATACTCACTTACGGCTGGATCGCCGTTATAGCGTTCATCGGTATCAAGGAGGTCAACAACTTCACGTTCTGGCAGACGGTGAAGGTGCTGCTGCTTACGGCGTTCACCGCGCTGATACTCGCGCTTCTGATATTCATAATCTATGTTCTCTGGGCTCAGGTGTTCGGATTCATCGGAGCTGTAGTCGGTGAGGGGGTGTACAGACTTGGATACTAAAAAGCCGAGAAGGCTTCTCCCCGTCATCATTATATGCGCGGCAGTCCTGCTGATAGCCGCAATAGTGGTCGCAGTCATCATAATCACGGGTTCGGAAACGGATATCGTCAAAGGCACCCACAGTCACACCTCGCCGCTGCCCGCACTCGGCGCTAAAGTCGAAGCATCGCAGGATTACGTCAAGGTCGCGGAGAGCGATAACTACATACTGTACTACTACGAGCCGCGGTTCTCCATAAGGCTCGAAAACAAGAAGACCGGCGCTGTGCTCGATTCCACCGTCAGCGACGAAAAGGACGACGGCAGGAACAACGCGAGCTGGACGGCGTACATGAAGAGCGGCATAGTCCTGACCGCGATAATCGGCACTCTGAACACATATCAGGTGGATATGAACAGCGTGCAGAACGAGATCTCCACATGGTACACCGATAACGGCATCTATGCGAAGATACATTTCAAGGGCAACTACGACTTCGAGCTCGGCGTGGAAGTTGCGCTCAGCGGCGACGACCTTACGGTGCGCATCCCCGACGAGTCGATAGCGGAGCACAAGGAAGGCACATACATAAGCACTGTCGGCGTGTTCCCGTTCCTCGGCTACACATACCTTGACGAGCAGGACGGATATATGCTCGTTCCCGACGGCAACGGTGCTCTGATATACCTCGACAACAAGGAGGGGCGCTACACCACGGGCTTTTCGGGGCTGATATACGGCATAGACGACGGAATGACCAACCGTACCGCGACTTCCACGCTCTGGGAGCATTACGAGACGGTTACTTCCGCAAACACAGTGACCGCGCCGGTATTCGGCATGGCACACACGGAAGATGAACAGGCATATCTCGGCATCGTCGAATCCGGCGACGAGAGATGCAGCGTAGAAGTAGTTCCCAACGGCGTTATGGTGGATTATAACCGCTGTTTTGCAAGGTTCCTGCTGCGTGACGTTTTCGTGCAGCCGCTCAACCAGTCGAACTCCGGCACCGTTCCGGCGGTAGAGCAAGACAGGCTTCACTCCGACCTTGCGGTGCGATACAGGCTTCTTTCCGGTGAAAATGCGGATTATTCCGGCATGGCGAACGCTTACCGTTCGTACCTCCTCGATACCGGGAAGATACAAAAGCGTGACACGAGCTACAACACCCGTGTCGATATGCTCGGCACCGAGCGCGAATCGTTCCTCATGGGCACTGTTCCCGTTACGATGACGACTGCCGGTCAGGTCGGGGATATACTGAACGACCTGCGCGGCCTCGGCGTGCAGAACATACTGACGGTCTATAAGGGCTGGCAGAGCGGCGGGCTTTACGATGTCCCCGTGAGCTCATTCGGCGCTGACGGCTATATCGGCGGCAACTCCGCGGTAAAGGATCTTGTAAAGCAGCAGGCGGAGCTCGGCAATACCGTTTATCTGTATGACGACGCGCTTTCGGTCAATGCCGCGACACATTCCACCACATACAACGTGATGAAAATGGTGAACAAGCGCACGTTCGAGAACAAGACCCACGGGCAGGTATATGACACCTTCTACTACCTCATGCCCGGACGCAGCAGCAGCGACCTTGCGCACCTGACCAAAGACATATCCGGCGCCGGTATAGGCAATATCGCGCTTGCGGGTATCACCGGAACGCTGTTCTCCTACAGCTCGAAAGGCTCGTACTACTCCCGCACCGACACCATGGATATCTACGAGGACGCGGTGAGCGCGGCTGACGGGAGCTGCAATGTCATAGCGGAAAGACCGAACGCTTATCTCTGGAGATACTCGGACGCTTTCCTCGATATGCCGCTGAGCTCCTCGGATTATATGTACCTTGACCGTGAAGTGCCATTCCTGTCAATGGTGCTCAAAGGCGTTGTTCCGACATACTCGGATTATGTGAACTTTGAAGCCAACAAGAAGGAGAACTTCCTGCAAATGGTGGAGTCGGGCGTTTACCCGTCATTCTACGTCGCGGCGGAGGATTCCTCGAAGCTGATATACACCAATTCGAGAAACCTGTATTCCCTCGAATACACGTCTTACCGTGATACGATCGTCGAATACGACACGGCGCTGCGGGCGATAGCGGAAAAAACGTCGGGAGCCTGCATAATTTCCCACGAGGTAACGGACAGCGGTCTTGCAAAAGTAACCTACGACAACGGCGTTGTCATCTATGTGAATTATTCCGGATCCGCGCAGAGCGACGGCGATGTTACCGTGGACGCGCTTTCCTATACCGTAAAGGGGGGTGAGTGACCATGGCTGATACCAAAAAAATGTCCCGCAAGGAGAAGAAAGAGCTCAAAGAGCGCATGAAGCACCTCAAATCGGGCAAGCTCGAAAAACGCTATGCGCGGATGGGCTACATCTTCATGATACCGTGGTTCATCGGCGCGGCAGTGTTCCTTGCCTACCCGCTGGGCAGCTCGTTCTGGTACGCCCTCAACAATATCCGCATAACCCCGCTGGGCAGGATATTCAACTTTGTGGGTCACGGCAACTTCACACAGATACTCATTCAGGACCCGGATTTCATGATCTATCTTGTGGATTATCTCACATCAACGATCATATCCGTTCCTATCATCGTGGTATTCGCCCTTATCATCGCGATGATGCTGAACATGAAGATAAAGGGCAAGGGATTTTTCCGCCTGATATTCTTCCTGCCCGTTATCATCGTGAGCGGTCCTATCCTCGGAATGCTCAACGCGCAGGGCGCCGGCAGCGTATCGGCGATAGATACCGCGGCGCTTTCGGGCGCGATAGGTTCGGTGCTGCCGGAGATCATCGCGAAGCCTATATCGGACGTATTCAGCAACATGATAACTACGCTCTGGTATTCGGGCGTGCAGATACTCATATTCCTGTCGGGACTCCAGAAGATCGACAAGTCCATGTACGAAGCCGCGAAGATAGACGGCGGTTCGGGCTGGGAATGTTTCTGGAAGATAACGCTCCCGAACCTAAAATCCATGATACTGCTGAATACGATCTACACCGTCGTGTTCATTTCCAACAACAGCGAGAACCCGATAATCGTGCTCATCAAGGATTCGATGTTCTCCGGAACGAAGGAGAAGGGCTACGGCTATGCATCGGCAATGGCATGGCTCTACTCTGTGGTGGTGCTGATACTTGTCGGATTGTTCGCACTGCTCCTCGCGACACGAAAAGACCAGTACGAGAAGCAGGTAAAACGTGCGATGAAGGCACGCAAGAGAGAAAAACGCAACAAACAGCGGATAGAAAGGAGGAACCGTCGGAATGCCAGAAGGATCGAAAAACAGCGCGCGAAAGGCAAGATCACAACGCACAGCACCAAGCGCGAAGACTACTAAGAGCTGGCGGGAGCGGTTCACCCGGGAGAAGATACACCGCTTCATGTTCGGCACCAAGGACAGGGAAGGCTTCCTTAAGCAGTTCACGGTATATGCGCTGCTCATCTGTATCGGTTTCATCTACGTCTATCCGATACTCCACATGGTATCGAGCAGCCTCATGACCCTCGACGACCTTCTCGACTCCTCGATAAAATGGCTGCCGAGTTCGCTGAACCTGTCGAACTATCAGCAGGCGGCGACCAGCATGGATTTCTGGAACGCGCTCTGGCAGAGCATCGTCATTGCGGGCGTACCCACGATATGCAACCTCATATCCTGCTCGGTAACGGGCTACGCACTTGCGAGATTTGATTTCCGCGGCAAGAAGATCATCATGGGCATCATTATCCTGAGTTTCGTCCTGCCGAGCCAGATAACCATGATACCCACCTATGTTCTTTATTCCAACCTCGGCATACTGAACACTATCTGGGCGTTCATCCTGCCGGCACTGTTCGCGCAGGGGTTCAAGGCACCGATATTCATTCTGATATTCTGGCAGTTCTTCCGGCAGATACCGAAAGCGCTGATAGAAGCGTCGAGAATAGACGGCGCGGGGCATTTCCGCTCGTTCTTCCGGATAGCGCTGCCCAGTGCGAAACCCGCGTTCATCACAGTTGCTCTGTTCTCGTTCGTGTGGTACTGGAACGAGTCCTACCTGACGGAGCTGTACGTTCACGGAGTTTACGGGCAGTCCGACTGGACGACGCTGGTGGTGCAGCTCGACAACTTCGCCGCTAACTTCTCCAGCTATCAGCAGACGGCGACTGCGGGTGCCACCAACCTCAACGAGTCGATCAATATGTCGGGCACGCTCCTCAGCATACTGCCGCTCATGATACTGTATTTCGTATTGCAGCGTCACTTCGTCGAGAGCATCGACAGAACAGGTATCACGGGAGAGTAAGCCTACAGCGTATCAATT
Organism: uncultured Clostridia bacterium; assembly: GCA_946183095.1. GTDB lineage: Bacteria > Bacillota > Clostridia > Oscillospirales > Ruminococcaceae > Ruminiclostridium_E. The sequence goes on from CAMHBE010000028.1 coordinate 8,468, forward strand.
AAGTAGTTGCAGCGGCGCGTCCGCGCTTGTCCTTCCGGACGGGACCAGAGCTGCGCGCTCTGGACTTGCGGCAGCCTAACGCTGCACCGAAATAATATTGGATTCGGAAAAAGCCTGTTTGACAGACTGAGTCTTAAAAGTACAGGAATAAATTTTTAATGTTCAAAACACGGGAAAACGTCCTGTGTAAAAATAAAATGGAGGCTAATATGAAGAAAAGCAGAATATTATCAATGCTGCTCGCGGGATGTCTCGCTGTAAGCGCACTTGCGGGCTGCGGAGGAAACGGCGGTAACACTGCCGGCGGCAATACCGGGAACAGCGGCGGCGAAGCGGCTGCAAACACAGGTGCGGGCGGAAACGGCGGCTCGGCTGCATCCGTCACCAACGACTTCGAGCTTGTGACAGTTGACGGCAGCACACATCAGTACAAGAAGTACAAGGATGTCACAAGCGACAACATCACCCTCACATATTTCCACTTTGACCAGGATGAAACGGTAAAGCTCCTCGCTAAGCGCTTCATGCAGATCTATCCGAACATCACCGTCAATGTGCAGTATGAGAACGTTTCGACCTACAACACCACGCTGTCAACGCTGGTAAGCAACAACCAGTCGCCCGATATCATCATGCATTCCGACTGTGACTACGCGCTCTCGAATATGCTCCTTTCGGACATCTCCGCTTACTGGAACAGCGACGACGAGACAAAGAACGTTGCCGACACCATAAATTCCGCGGGTCTCGGAACTTACAACCTTGAAGGCGGTATGCGCTACAGCGTACCCGTAAAGTTCTTCCCCGGCGCTGTATTCATCGACCGCAACGTGCTCGAGACACTCAACCTCAAAGTTCCCACACAGCAGTGGAAGTGGGCTGACATGATACAGCTCATCAAGGACGCTACCGTGCTCAACTCCCCCGACGGTCAGGCTTACTACGGTCTCGGCTACTACAACCGTCTCGACTCCTACTACGGAATTGCCGCAAGACAGGACATCATCGGTGAGTTCGGCTTCAACGGCAAGACCTTCGACCTCTCTCAGTGGGCAATAGGCGAACAGGAGTTCGCAAACCTCAAACTCGGCGGCTATATCGCTCCGCAGACCGAGACACAGGCTATGGAAGACTGGAGCGGCGACTGGGAAGGCTGGGCTGGCAACACAGGCCATGCAGCCGTATTCTCCGAAGCGTTCTGGACATTCCAGAATACATGGAACACTCCCGCTTACAAGGAAGCGTACAACCTCGACATAGTTCCCTACGTTATCCCCGCAGTTTCCGAAGCTGACGCGGGCGCAGACCACCATTCCATTGCAACTATCGACTACGGCGGCATCACTACCTCCTGCAAATATCCTCGTGAAGCGTATGAGCTGCTGAAGTTCATGTCCTTCGGTATCGACGGCTGGTACACACGCTGTGAGATCTACTCCGACGAGACTATCGTGAACGCTATGGGCACAGCTCTCAAATACGACGTAATGCCCGTGCCGATCACAAAGGATCAGGGCGTATGGGACGAGTACATCAAGGTTTTCTGCGCAGGTATGGACGATGAACACGTCGGACTCTGGAAAGATTACTTCAAGTCCTGTATGCAGCCTATCTCGTTCGGCTGGACGAGTATCGCCGGCTACTGGAACTTCTGCGATGAGTATTTCAATTCTATCGGCATCCACGACCTTGTTGACAACGGCACCGCGCAGGCAGCCGACTACGTTGAGGAAGCGAACCGCAAGGCAAACTATTACCACGCACAGGCAATGCTCGACTACTTCGGACCTTCGGCATACAATGTCCTTTCAGAATCCGAGATAGCGGAGTATGAGAAGATGAAGACCGACAATCAGTAAATCACAGTCCATATCCCGTAACGGGGTAAAATAGAAAGGAAAGAATTACAATGAAGAAGAAATTATCATTCGTGCTTGCATTCGCAATGGTGCTGTCACTTGCAGCCTGCGGCGGCAACGCAAACACCACCACGACTGCCGCAACACAGGCTCCCGCGGCGAACGATGCGGGAACGACCACCACAACATCGGCTCCCGCGGAAGACACATCGGCTGCCGATACGGAAGCTACCGAGGAGGAGAAGCCCCCTGTTGAAGCGGAACCTGTTCCGGACGGCGCTCTCCTGCATTTCGATTTCGAGAACGCTGACGGCCTTACGGCAACAGAGCAGACCGAGAACCTCGGCGCTCTTACCGGCGCAAACTTCGGCATCCAGGACTCCGCGCATGATATCCTCATCGCAGAGGGTCAGGGCGCTATAGGCAACGCTCTCTACCTCGACGGCAAATACGGCGTTGATTTCCAGATGCCCGAACTTGCCGAGGACATCTACACCATTTCGTTCTGGTACAACGCAGACCGCGTTTCCGCTTACGGTCCTGTAGTGCAGATGGGCAGGAACTGCGGTATGTCCAACGCGGACGCTACCGTGACATGGCTCAACTTCACAAAGACAGAGTGGGGCTCGAACTCTGCGGATATCTTCCCGGTAGCATGGAACCGCAACTCCTCTATCGGTACAGAGGTCAATGCTGACGGCGTATGGCCGTGGATCTACGCGATGGACGATTCCGTACACGGCAAGCGTGAATGGTGCAACGTGACAATAGTTGCCGACGGAAACCGCTATGTTGCCGATGACGGCATGGAGAGGATCGCGACCAAGTTCTATATCGACGGCGAACTGAAGTGGGAAGCTAACGCCGAGAATATGTACTATCAGGGTCTGTCTCCCGAGATCTTCAAGGGCGAGGGTCTTGAAGGTCATATCGGTATCAACTACTGGGATACCGTATTCAAGGGATTTATAGATGAGCTCTACATCTATGACAAGGCGCTCACCGACGGTCAGGTAAAGGGTCTGTTCGAGCAGGGCAATCCTCCCGAAACACCCGTAGCTCCCGAATACACAGCTCCCGACGGAACAGCGGCGGAAGCAGAGCCCGAAGCACTCCCCGCAGCTCCCGTTGACGCTTCCGCTATAGACGTTCTCGGTACTCCCGACCGTGTACTCGGTTTCTGGAGCGATACCACCGACGGCTATGAACTCGCGGACGGCGCTGAGCGCACATTCGTGCTCAACAACTACTCCAACGG
>CAMHBE010000029.1 GCA_946183095.1 uncultured Clostridia bacterium
GTCGGAGGATCCCACATACATAACCACATACAACAACGCCAGAAGCCTTATCAGACGCATCGACCGCGATGAGCTTTTGCAGGCGCTCGTGAAGAACTATCTCGGCGAATAAAAGCGTATCGGTAATAAATCAGCCCGCAGAGGATCGTCTCCGCGGGTTTTTATTTTGTTTATTTTGTGCATTCCCTCACAGCGTCGATGACCCATGAGTATTCGGGAAAATCGTTCCGTATGCGCTTTTCGCAGCGCCCGATAAATCCCGCCCGCCAGTCGTCATTGTCACGCATTGCCTGTTTCGCGCCCCAGAGGTGGGTGTAGTTATCCTGTGAGATGAACAGCTTGTCCATGTCCATGAGCGTATCCACGGGCGTTCCGGTGAACGCACAGAGCATTGCAAGGAGCCGCTGTTCGGCAAATACCATCCTGCATAGCCTGTCATCGCATTTGTCGCGGGATGCCGCTTTCATGAACGCAATGGACTGATTTGCGTAGAAAAGCCTGAATGACCCGTCGGGAATGTACAGGAAAGCCGTGTTGCAGGGAAGCACCGAAAGATCGAGCTTGTCAAGCATCGGAAAATCACGCACGCCGAAGAGATAAGGGTCTGGGTAAATGTCGGGGGAGAGGTATTCGCGGTGCGCGGCAGTTACCGCCGTATCTGAGAGTTCAAGCTTTTTCCATACGATAAGGTCTTCATCCACAAGTGCGGCATTTTCGGAGATATCCCGCAGCGCGATAAGTTTTCCCGCTGCCCAGAACATATCCGGGTTGATGCCCTCCGTATCGCACGGTATCAGTTCCAGCACACTGTCCCACACCTTGTCGAGACCGTTTTTGCGGTAATACTCCGCCGCTATGCGGTCCGTAACCATAAAGATCGCGCCGTTCATCTTACGCCATTCGAGTGCCGATATAACAGTGCAGAGCAGTGAGAACCGTTCTGCACCGTATTCCGCACCCGGATGCCGCGAGAAAAACGGCGCTGTTGAATTTACATGGATCCCGTTCATATCAGATCTATCCCATAACCGTATGCGTTCAGAGGACAGGACGACAGGTTTATGAGCGTCCGTCTGTACTCCTCTGCCGTAATGACCGCGCCTGTCACGCTGCTGCGGTAACTGCCGTTTTCCGCGAAGAAGCGGTCTATGCCGCCGAAGCTTCCGAAACTGCCGAAGCTGCCGGTTTGCCACAGTCTGCCGAAGTTTCCGAAACTGCCGAGATTGCCGTAACTGCCGACGATGTTGTAGCTGTAGGACCCGAGGGTGAAAGTTCCCCACGCGAAGGAGCCGACAAACAGCCCCTTGTATGAGCCGTAGCCCGCGAAGCTGCCAAGCAGACCCGGCGTGTTCAGGAATGAAAGATACGAGCCGCCCGAGAGCATTGAGCCGAAAGAGTAAGAGCCGCCGTAGCCGAACAGTGTGTAGAGGTTCAGCGAGCCGAGCAGACCCGTGATACCTGAGCCGCCGGCACCGAATGTGTATGAACTGTTGAGCCGTTTCCTGAAAGAGCCGTAAAGACCGCCGGAGGATGACAGGGCTTGTCCGGTGAGCAGTGCAGTGTATGAGCCTGCACCGTAGCCGGAAGAAGCAGTATCGCCGGAGAAAACAGCACCGGGCATTCTGAAAGAGCTTGCCGCCCGGAACGAGGAAACATTGCCCGTGTAAACTACAGGCTCGGTGATCCCCGCCGCTGCCGCTTTCTTTGCGGGAATGCTTATTTTCTGCGCAATAACGGGTTCGGCCAGTTCGGTAAGGTCTTTCTTTGTCGGGTTCACGCCGAACGCGAATTCGAGCTGTCTGCCGATATCACCGTTGGTATCAATGGTGGAAAGGCGGTCAAGGATACCGTTCTCCCCGATGTCGGAGAGCCAGCCGTGTAGGCTGCCGCCGAGGAAATACCCAATGAGCGCCGCCGTATCGAAGTTATCGCGGAGTTCTCTGATATTGCCGATCTTTTTTCCGTTCAGCCACAGATACCAACTGCTGTTCTTCACCCGGCGCTCACCACCTTTCGCGTAAAATATCTCACTTTGTAAGCTCAGAGTATATTACTGTATGGAATAAATAACACAAAAATTCCATTCTGAGCATAATATTATTTACTCATTATAGCACAAAATAGTGTATAATGCAATAGAAAAATGAAAATTTTAGCAAAAAAGCGGGCATTTTTCACCGTATTATTTTCGCTCCGATAACGGTCATATCGTCGTCGCACCCTTTTTCAGCGGATAACCGCAGAGCCTCACCGACAGTCGTGATGATCTTCTCGATATCGGGGTGACGGTCACGCATGACTATCTTTTCGAGCCACTGCTTGTCGATATTTGCGCCGTCGCTGGTCAGTATTATGATATCGCCCTCCGATAGCCGGAACCTCTTTTCGGTCATTTCGGTGCCGAATCCCACGCCGAGCGGCAGACCGCCTTCCTTTATCTCGGCAAAGGTGTCGCCGCACCGTATATAGGCTGCCGCACCACCCGCTTTGCGAAGTGTCACGTCACCGGTGTTGAGGTCGATGCGGCAGAGGTCGAGGGTAGCGAAGCTCTCATCGGGGGATTTCACCATGAGCGACGTGTTTATCATTTCAAGTGCGGGTCCGGGGTCGATGCCGGCTTTGAGCAGCTTTATCAGCATACTGCACGAGAAAGCGCTGTCGATGCGCGCACGGCTGCCGGAACCCATACCGTCGGACAGTATCAGGTAAGCGCTGCCGCGCCCGTCATTGAAACATTCCGCACAGTCCCCGCTTGTTCTGCGGCCCTGCTTGTTTTTGCTGAAAACGGCGGTCTGTATGTCGCAGGCCGAGCGTTCGGATACCGTGATGTGGACTTTTCCGCCGCATTCGCTGACAACGGGCAGGTCAAAGACCTTGTGCAGAGCGAAAGCGAGCCTGTCCGCAAGTTCCTCGCGCGATATGTCCGGCAGTCCCTGCCCGTAGGCGTCTATGCACATCCTGTCCTCTATTATCAGCGCTATGACCGATACATCCCTGCATCCCGCCTCCGCAAAGACTTTTTCGGCTTCTGCGGAGGCATATTCGTCGAAAGCATCGTTTCGTTCAAGCTCTTCCGACATCTTCCGCAGCATCGTTTCGGTAGCGCCGAGCTGGCTGGTGAGAACGTTTCGCATCTCGCTGACCTTGCGGGCATTCCCGACGGCTGAGCAGTACACCGCGTACTGCTTGTTGAGCGCAGCCGCGAGTTCACTGCGTCTTGTGCATACCGAAAGCAGGTGTCCGTCAAGCGCGCTCTCGTTCACGAAACCGCCGGTTTTCAGCATTCCTACCGCCTTGTTCATGATATCCGCGGTGTCGTTGTACATCTGCCCCCAGCAGGTCATGTTGCCGCGGCAGTTACCGCATACGCTGTCGGCAGCCTTGGTATATACCCACGAGATATCGTTCAGGTTCTCCTTTTCGAGAGCGTCGGCAGTCCGTATAACGGCATTTCGCATCTCCTCAACAGCGCTGCTCATGTTCCCGAGACGTTTCCCGAAAGCGGCGAAGGGTGCGGGAGAAGAAACGATCCTCGCCCGTCCGATAAGCGCCGAGAAGGGCGAGAACCTTTCGGGTACTGCCATGAACAGAGCCGCCGCACCCGCGCAGGATAAAGCAGCGATACCGCCGGCGGGGGTGATCCCAGTTATCAGCATACCACCGCCGATAGTCGCAATGAACGCGCAGGCGCGGGTAATGCGCCCGTACCTGTCGAACAGCATTATCACGGGTGCAGTGACGGAGAGCAGTATGCAGGAAGCGGTAAGGTCGGCATTTCCCGCAGCTATCCCCGCTGATGAGAGCACCGCGCATACCGCCGCACCCGCGCTCGTTTTTATTTCCGAAGCGCAGAGTATAGCCAGCGACGACACGAATACCCCGACATTCAGCACGCCGATGTTAAGGCTGGTCAGCGCCGCGGTAAGCAGTACGAACAGCACACTGAGCGCGGCGGAGATACCTGTCTGCCGTTTCCCGGTCATTACTCTGATACCCGCACGGTGCAGCTTGTCCGCGCAGTACAGATATACTCCCGATATCACGGCGAATGCAGCGGAAATAAAGATATCATACACGCCGTTCGCGCCGAAGATGTTCGCGAAGAACACGCAGACACCTGCCGCAGCCGACAGAACGAGCCGTGATATCACTGTTCGTGACGCTCCCGGTATCAGTCCGATAATGAGCCTTGTCAGCGCAATGATACCCATTGCGGCTATATAGGCGGCAGTGACCGAAGCACCTGCGTTGATGAAATAACCGACAGCGGCTCCCACGAATACGAACACACATTCTATGCCGCCGAATATCCCCACGCCTGCGGCGGCGAACGGCGCGGGATATCCGAACAGCCTGCACAGTCCGAGGAGCAGACCTCCCGCGAACAGTATGGCTCCCCGCAAAATGCCGATATCCCTTTCTCCGGCAGCGGACTTTGAAGTTATCGTCCTTTCCATTTTCAACATCCTTTCGGTTTTATGGTACTGTGATACAGACCATTCTACCACATGGACGCTGAAAAACGTGTCGGAAAAAAGGGATATGTTATTTTCTGTGTGAAATTTTATCGCAGATAGCTGCAAGATCCTCCATTTTCAGTTCTTCCGGTCGCACAGTCGGCTTTATCCCGCATTCTTCGAGCATTTCCGCAAGCTCCTGCTTAGGTATGCCCGTTTCGGCGCTGAGAGGGTTGAGCATCTGCTTGCGGCGCTGTGCGAACGCCGACCTTACAATGCGGAAGAACAGCTTTTCGTCTGCGACCGCATAATTCGCGCTGCCTCCCACATCGAGACGTATAACGGCGCTGTCAACATTCGGCGCAGGCATGAAGCTGCCCCTGCCCACTCTGAACAGCATCTTCGGGGTGCTGTAGTACCGCACCGCTGCCGTAACAGCCCCGCATTCGCGCGTTCCCATTTCGGCGCATAACCTGTCAGCGGCTTCTTTCTGCACCATTACTGTTATCGCCGTGACCGGGAGCCTTTCTTCGAGCAGCTTCATTATCACGGGTGAAGTGATGTAGTACGGCAGGTTAGCGCAGACGTATATCCTGTCGTACCCGTCGAGTTTCTCCCGTATCAGAGCGTTCATGTCTGTTTTCAGCACGTCTGCGAAAACTGTCTCGACGTTGCCGAACTCCGCGAGGGTTTCCGCGAGTACAGGTCTGAGCCGTTCGTCTATCTCTATCGCAAGTACCTTGTCACAGCGCTTCGCAAGCTCTTTCGTGAGCACGCCCACGCCTGTACCTATCTCTATCGCCGCTGTGCCTTTTTCGCACCCGCCCAGTTCAGCTATCCTCGGACAAACGGTGGGATTTATCAGGAAATTCTGTCCCAGCGACTTTGAGAATGTGAACCCGTGCCGCTGCATGACATCTTTGATAGTGCTGATATTCGTAAGTTCCATAGTTTTATCTCGTGTGCGTCTGCCCCCCGTCACAGGGCGGGGGGCAGTATATGTCTTCAGCGTGTCAATAAAGTAGGTGCAGCGGCGCGTTCGCGCTTTGTCTTTTCGGGCAATTTATTTTGCGTGCGTCCTGCACGCTTTGGATTGCCCTGTCAATGCTTCCTGCATTGGCAGACGGCACAAGGGCTACGCGCCCTTGACCTGCGGCAGCCTAACGCTGCACCGAAATATTTTTTAATTCAGATAAGGCTTTTTTGACAGACTGATGTCTTATTATTTTTTCTTTCTCAGTATAGATCTTGCCGGAAATTCCGCGGGGCAGGGGAGTTTCAGCTTTTCCATAGCATGATTTGCAACTTCCGTGTTCTCGCCGGACGAATTGATGATGCCCGTCAGTCTGAGTTCCGCAGGCTCACCCTTCGGCGGCAGTATCTCCAGCGTATCATCGGCTCGGAAATAACCGCGTTGTGTGATGTTCAGCATACCGTTTTCCCAGCCGTCAACGGTCCCCACAAAGTCATACTCGCGGAAATACCCGCTGTCGGGGTAATACTGTTCCGCGTCGGAATGTTCGTAGAAAAATCCGGTGCAGTACGGACGGTGGCTCACTTTGTACACTTCGGAAACTATGCTTTCGGGGACTATCTCGCCCTTCAGCGCATATCCGAGAGCTTTTTTGTAGGCATTCGCAGTTACCGCCGTGTAGTAGGCGGATTTTGCGCGTCCTTCTATTTTCAGGCTGGTGACTCCCGCTTCGATAAGGTCGCCGAGGTGCTCTATCATGCAGAGGTCTTTGGCGTTGAGTATGTATGTCCCGCGCTCGTCCTCCGTGATATCGTAGCTCTCGCCGGGTCGGGTATCTTCGATAAGGTGGTATTTCCACCGGCAGGGCTGTGCGCAGGCACCGCGGTTAGCGTCCCGCCCCGTGAGGTATTTCGGCAGCAGACAGCGTCCCGAGAACGATACGCACATAGCGCCGTGAACGAAAACTTCTATATCGAGGTCGTCGGGTATCTTTTTACGCAGCTTCGCGATCTCCGCAACGCTTACCTCTCGTGCAAGAACGATGCGTTTTGCGCCGAGACGGTACAGTTCATTCGCTGTGGCGTGGTTCATTATCCCGACCTGTGTTGACATATGGATATCGAGTTTCGGCGCGTACTTCTTCGTCATTGCCATAACGCCGATGTCCGCGATTATCGCCGCGTCGATGCCTGTCTCCGTCACTTCCGAAATGAAGCGCGGATAATCGTCCGCTTCATCGTTTGTGGGCACGGTATTGCAGGTAAGGTACACCTTTGCGCCGCCGTTATGTGCGTATTGCACCGCGTCGGCAAGCTGCCGCATATCGAAGTTCTTAGGACCTGCCCGCATACCGAACGACTGCGCGCCGATATATACCGCGTCGCAGCCGAAATCCACAGCGGCTTCGAGACTTTCCGGTTCGCCGGCGGGTGAGAGTATCTCCGGTATCTTATTCAAATCTGCTGCCCTCCCCGTTTATCTCTTCTTCCATTCTTTCGGCTTCTTCCATATTTGCGGCAAGACCCGCGAGCACAAGGTTCTCCTCATGCTGCTGCTGTGTCTCCGCGTAAAATATCTCACCGGTGTCGGGGTTTGCACAGAAGTAATAATACGGAGTATCGGCGGCGTACAGGACCGCGTGGATAGCGTCGATACCGGGATTGCAGACCGCGCCGGCGGGTATGCCTCTGCAAACGTAGGTGTTGTAGGCATTGTAAATGCGGTTCTTTGAAGCGTCCGTGCCGGAAATGAACGGTTTAATGTCGTTTTCGACATAGAGCACGGTAACGTCCGACTGCAGGTACGGATAAGTCTCGGAGCTGCGGATCCTGTTGAGGAAAACGCTTGCCACCTTCTCCATATCTTCCGGCGAGCCTGCCTCACGCTGCACTATCGACGCGAGTGCCACGACTTCATCGAGCGTCATGTTCATCTCACCCATTTTCTTGTACATCGCACGGGTGATCTTCTCATTGAAGTTCGAGTACATCTTCTTTGCCGCAAGCTGTGCGTTTTTCTCCGAATCCTCACGCATCTCCTCGTAGGCTTCTTCCTCGGACTGGTTCTTTCTGGGCTTGCCGCCGTTCTCCATTGCGTTTGAAACGTAGAACTGGTAGGTATCGGGGAAGAGATAGCCTTCGAGCTGGTTGAATTTCAGCGAGTTTTCCTTGACTCTGCGTTCAAATTCGTAAACGTTCTGTACATCTTTGTAATAAGTCTCGAAATCATCGGCGAAGCACACGTTGTTTATTTCGAGAAGTTCGCCTATCTCGCGGGCGGTCATACCCTCGGTGATGCGAATATCCACCGTTTTCTGCTCGACCGTTTCGGTGCGAAGTACAGACAGCAGTGTGCTGTAAGACATCGTTGAGCTGAGGGTGTATCTTCCGCCGACGAAATCCTTGTTCACTTTTTTGCCCTGCATCTCTTTCAGTTTGTCGAGCAGATCGGATGCAGTCCTGAAAAACCTTGCGTCGTTTATGATATTGTTTTCGGCAAGTATCGCCGCAACAGTCTCGATCGTAGCATCGTCAGGTATCTCCACATCTATCTTGAAATCCACAGACGCTACGCCCGTGAAGTCCAGTGCCCATTTTACGAGGTAGTTTGACGAGAATGCGGAAACGCCGAGTATAGCTACACAAAGTATTATCGCGATCAGGATATACGCGAGTGTGCGGGTACCCTGTTTCTGTCGCTCGTAACCGCGGCGCAGACGTGCAGCCATCACGCGTTCTTCGCGGATCTCCTCTTCTTCGGCTTCGACCTCGTCTTTCATCGACACACTGCGCATCTTCGGGTCATTGACCGCGTTCATTAGCCTTGTGGCTGTGGCATCGAAAGTTTCCGCTTCATCGCTGCCCTCGGTCACGTCGAACACTTCCGGTGTATCTTCGGGAGGCAGGGAATTGCGCTGCTGTTCGGCAAGTTCGGAAGCCTTCTCTCCGAGCGCGGCAGAAAGGCTTTCAGCAAGCCCGGGAACAGCGGCGTTATCACTTTCGGCAGTCTGTTTCTTAGGTCTGGCTCTTTTCTTTGCGGCAGCTTTTTTATCTTGCGCTGCATCTTCCGTGCCGCCGTATCCATCCGCTGTTTCCTGACCGACAGCCTGCGCGATCACAGGCGGCAGAGGTACGGGCATAGACACAGACGCGGGTGATGATGCGGGAGCTGTCTTATTCTGAGGAGCTGCCGCTTTTGCTCCCATATCGGCGTGGAGCATGACAGTTTCGGGAACATCTGCGGGAGAGTAGGGTTCGCCGGGGTGAACGATAACGGTCTCCGGAACGGACTGTGGGGAGTCAGAGCCGCGAAGTGCAGAATCATACTCGCTTCGTGAGATAACGGGACGGCCTGCCTGACGCTTTTTGCCTTCACGCGTAAAAAGAACGCCCTCAAGGTCGTTGTTTGCGCTGATCTCGCTGTCAGGTTCGGGCGGAAGACCCATTTCCGCTCGTTCTTCGGCAGCTTTGAGCGCCTGCATCTTTCCGCTGTGCAGATACGCCGAAAGGCTCTCTATATCGTTATATTCCTTCTCTTCGTTCTCGTCCAACCGTGTTCACCTCCCCGGACTTCGTTCGCTTTTGCAGCTATTATGTACATTATATATTACTGAAATAAACACCGTTCTCCGTGATGACCGCGTTTACCGGCAAGTCATACTCGTCAACAGGCACTTCTCCGCAGCACTGCTCGTAGCATATACCGACGGAAAGACCGCTGAAACACGCAAGAAATCTGTCATAGAACCCGCCGCCCCAACCGAGACGATATCCGCGTTCATCAAACCGCAGTGCAGGAACGATGCACATAGCCTTGTCAAAATCGGTGATCTCTGAGCCGTCTGCGGGTTCATCGACACCGAACCTGCTTCGTGTCAGCGCAGACAGCGAGGAAACTGCAAGGAACCTCATATCCCTGCCCACACATTTCGGCACTGCGACAGTCTTTCCGCGTTTCAGCATCTCCGTGATGAAGCGGCGCGTATCCACTTCGATGCCGGACGACGCGTAAACGAGGAATGTCTCACATTCACGGACTTTATCAAGCTCCATGAGATTATTATATATTTTTTCGTCGTATTCTTTCCTGACGGTTTTTTCCATTTCCCTGCGCTGCTGTATGAGCTGTTCACGCAGTGCTTTTTTGTGTTCAGACACAGCGCATTGCTTCTCTGAGCTTGTCGGACGCAGCCTTTCCTGAAAGGACTTCGACCAGTTTCAGACCGAACTCCAGAGCAACTCCGGCACCGCGGGCAGTGATGATATTACCGTCGTGTTCAACGGGAGCGCCGGTGAATTCCGCACCTTCGAGGAATTCCTCGAAACCGGGGAAGCAGGTAGCCTTTCTGCCTTTCAGCATGCCTTTTTTTCCGAGTATCGAAGGTGCTGCGCAGATAGCGCCGATGTACTTGCCGTTTGCGGCGCAGTAGTCGATGAAATCCTGCACCGTGCGGGACTTTTCGAGGTTGAGCGTTCCGGGCATACCGCCGGGCAGTACGATCATTTCAATCTCATCGTCCGGGACTGCGTCTATCTCCGTGGTGTCGGTAGCCACAGTGACCCCGTGCGAGCTTGTTATCACTTCTTCGCCGATGCCGACGGTAACTACTTTTCTGCCGTCTCTGCGGAGGATGTCTATCGGTGCGATAGCCTCTGTTTCTTCAAATCCGTTCGCGAGAAATACGAGTACCATATCAGTGTTCCTTTCTATATGTGCGTTTCAATGATGTTCATTATCTGTGAATTTATGTCCGACGGGCTGCGGGGCTCACCGTTTTCGCTGCACTGTACGATCTGCCAGCCGTAACGTTCTGCGGTGAACATTGCCGCGTCTCTGCAATGCCGCAGGTAGGCGGTATCGCGTTCATGGATGTCCTTTTTTGACTCGTCACCGCCGTAGCGTTTCATAAGCAGCTTCTGTGAAACTTCCGTCGGCATATCGAGAAAGACCGTAAGGTCCGGGCGCGGCATACCGAGCTTGCCGTATTCGAGGTCGGTCAGCCAGCCGAGGTAGCCTGTCCATTCCGAACTGTCGAGCTTTGTCATCTGATAGACGGCGTTGGATGAAACATACCTTGCGGATATCACGGGTCTTCCGCTCTCGTAAAGCGCCTGCCAGTGCGTTTTGTAGCTTGTGTATCGGTCAACGGCGTACATAATGCTTGCGGAATATGCACTTTTTACGGGATCCGTCTCGCCGAAGTCCCCCCGGAGATATGAACCGATGATGCGCCCGCTGTCGTTTTCGTAATACGGAAAAGTGATGAAATGCGCATCCGTCAGCTTTTCTTTCAGCATTTCGAGCTGTGTGGATTTACCGCTGCCGTCAAGTCCCTCGATCACGATAAGCCTATTCATCTTGCACCTGCTTTCTGAATATTACCACTTATTTTACCATATTTATCCCATTACGTCAAGTGTTTTTGCAACAAAAATAAACAATGATATCAAAAGAGCGACCTGTGCATAAATGTTTGGCATATGAACAATGCCGCAGTTGACAATATCACCGAAATGTGGTAAAATAATGTGTTTTATGGAGGTGGTAGTATGCTGATACTTGCAAGCAAGTCCCCGCGCAGAAAAGAACTGCTGTCGATAATAACGCCCGATTTTGAGGTAGTACCGGCTGTGGGTGAAGAACGTGCAGACCGTTCTTTGCTGCCCGAAATGTATGTTTCCGAACTCGCGCGTCACAAGGCGGAGGAGGTAGCCGCGCTGCATCCCGACGATATCGTTATCGGAGCGGACACGGTCGTTGCGGCAGGCGGGGAGATACTCGGTAAACCGAAGGATGCCGAGGATGCCGAACGGATGCTGAAACTGTTGTCCGGCACCTGTCACAGCGTTTTTACCGGCGTGTGTGTGATCTCAAAAGACAGGAGATCCGGGTTTGCGGAAGAAACAAAGGTGCGTTTTTTCGACCTTTCCGAACAGGAGATATCCGACTATATCGCTACCGGTGAGCCTTTCGACAAAGCCGGCGCATACGGCATACAGGACATCGGAGCACTGCTCGTCAGCGGTATAACGG